>NZ_JAVQNR010000044.1:0-36246 GCF_031799005.1 Acinetobacter sp. V102_4
TGTTGGTGTTGGTGTTGGTGTTGGTGTTGGTGTTGGTGTCGGTGTTGGTGTCGGTGTCGGTGTCGGTGTCGGTGTCGAATCATTATCGTCAGACCCACACCCACTTAATGCTATAAAGATCAAAGCAATGCTGCTTCCTTTTACTATGTTATTCATCACATAAGCCCTTTTTTTATAAAAATGTGAAAATTTAACATTTTTAAAATAGATCAATTATAATGCAGTTGTAAAGATCAAATTTGAAAAAAAGGTTCAACATGGCAGCTTATAATCAAATTGAAATATTCCAACAAAGCCAGAAATGGTTTGATCAGTTGCCATTTGAATGGAAAAAATGGCTTGAAGAAAATTTAGAAAAAGGATGTTCGATTGAGCAATTAGTCGATGTTTTAAAAGAAAATGGATTTGGGTTAACGTTTCAAACGAGTGAGCCGAATTCTCTAAGCTTATCTGACCAAGACCAGGAATGGATCATTGAACAAGTTTTGAATGAGGTACCATCTGCGGAAATAGTGAAAAGATTAGTAGAGCAGGGGCTTCATCGGCAAAAAGTAGAAGAATATTTAGGTAATTTAGAAAATAATCAGTTATATAAAATTCTTAAGAAAAAGCACCACCAATTTAAGAAACGTGAGTGGTTAATAGAAACTTTAGACCAACTGGCCCAGCTAGATTCGAATTACTGTAAAGAAATACCTTCAATCCCTGCGCCAATCTTCTCAGATTTTATTAAAGATTATTACAGTCAACATCGTCCTGTGATTTTGAAAAAAGGGGTAGAGCACTGGCCTGCTTTACATAAGTGGACACCTGAATATTTTGCAACTCGATTTGGCCAGCATTTAGTTGAAGTTCAAATGAATAGAAATAAAGATGAGCAATTTGAAAGGCATTCTCCTTTGTTAAAGCAGACGATGAAAATGTCGGAATTCGTATCAAAAGTTATGTCTGTCGAAGCTAGCAACGATTTCTATATGACTGCAAATAATGCGACCAATAGTCATAAAATGCTTCAGGAGTTATTTTTAGATATAGGCGATTTTGCAGACGGGTACAGCAACTTGGCTTTAAAAGATGAGCGTAGTTTTTTATGGTTCGGGCCGAAGGGAACCTTTACGCCCTTACATCACGATTTAACGAATAATATGTTAGTTCAAATTTATGGGCGCAAAAAAGTAACTTTGATTCCGGCTTTGCAAGTACCTCATCTATATAACGATCATTGGGTGTTTAGTGAGCTGAGTAATGCAAATGAAATTGATTTTAAAAAATATCCTTTAGCAAAATCGATTACTCCAGTGGAATGTATTTTGAGTGCAGGGGAAGCTTTGTTTATCCCAATTGGTTGGTGGCACAGTGTAGAAAGTCTGGATGTTTCAATGAGTATTTCTTTTACCAATTTTAATGCGCCAAATCATTTTGTTCATCGGTTTCCAAAGGAGGCCTAAGAATGAAAATTGCATCTTAAACCGTTCAGTGTGACAATTGCTCAGCTCATACTGTTTTTCAAAGATGAAGGAAAATTGATAACCTATGTCGACACTCCAAACGAATAATGCAGAACTTAACCAAAAGCAGGTATTGCAGTTAATGGAATATCTGACGCAATGGTTAATTCGTTCGGGAGTTGGATATAACGACTTTGTTACTGCTTTAAAACCCGTTTTCTATCAGCAGTCTTTAGCTGAGCTAGAACGTATAGATCAAAAAACTACTGATTCGGCAGTTAGTCTACTTTCTGGTTTACATCGTAAAGATGTTAGTGCTTTTAAAAAAGCGACACAGGCTGGGCAGCCTTTAACTGAAGCAAAAGTATCAGAGCCAGTGAGTGTTCCTGCTCGGGTGATTGGTTTATGGCTTGCAGAGGGCTTAGCAGAAAAAATTCCTTTTATTAGCCAAGATCAGATTAGCTTTGAAAGTTTGGTAAAGAAAGTTTCAACCGAAAAACATCCAAGATCTATTTTGAATGAACTTGAGCGTTTAAATATAGTGAAAGAAGAAGATGGTATTGTATCGTTACAGCAGCGAAGTTTTATGCCTGATGTAGAGCAATTCGAGGTTCGAAAATTATTAACGAATAACTTAGAGGCACATTTAGCTGCCGGGGTTCATAATTTATTTCAGCCAGAAAAAGAATCCTATTTAGAACAAGCAATTTTTGCTGATGAACTAACAGATGAATCGATCACTTTACTCAAAGAAGCAAGTTTACGCTTATGGGAAGATCTATCACTACAAGTACTCAAGTTAGCCATTGAACGTTGTGCACTCGATGAAGGAAAAGAGGGTGCAACCAAAACTTTCCGTTTCGGAGCTTATCAATATGACTAAAACAACTTATAAAAAATTAATAATATCCATGAGCTTCATTATGATAGGCAGCCTTTTGACTGCTTGCGGAGAGGATTTATTCGCAGGTGGTGCCAGTTTGGGTGGGTCAGGATATCCAACTAAACCCGGTAAACCAGGTGATTATGAAACCCCCGCCGATGGAGATAAAGGTGACTCAAAAGATAATGAAATTTGGTTACCTGCACCAAGTGAAGATGACTGTAATGGCTTACATCGTAAATTAGAATTTCTTAATAATGTAACAAGAGAACCAATTGAAAAAGAAACAGTTTTTAAATACGCACAGCAATTAACTTTGAACGGTACTCTTGCTTTACAGATTACTCAAACGAATATGGGCTTAGAAAAAATACAAGAACGACAACCCGCTTGTCATGTACCTTTAGAACTCTATTTACTTGGAAATACCAAACGTTCTTATCCGGAAAATGATTGTAAAGAGACTCAAATATATGAGTATCAACCTGCTGAAACAAAAACTTTTATTGTCAATTATCCCGCATTTGAAGTCATGAATGGTACTTGGAAATATGGTCTGGAAAGTACTTATTTGAAAAATAATCAGGAGTTAAAACAATGCGAACCTTTAACGATTCAATTTAAAATAAGTGCGCCACCTGATCCGATTAAAATCAATTAAGTTGAGTCATCTTTAAGATAAGAACAAAGCCTAATCGATAAAGTTCAATAAAATTTTAAAGAAAGCATGAGTTAAGCTTGCTCTAGCACTTTTTCATCATAAGTTATTTGGGCTGCTAAAACCTGTTCAATATTGGTTTCGGCCCATTCCTTTAATTGGAACGCCATTGAAGCTACATTTTGCCCTAAAGAAGTAAGTGAGTAATCAACGCGAATAGGGGATGTATTCTGGATTTTACGTTCGATGAAACCGTCTCTTTCCAGCATTTTTAACTTCTGTGATAAGACCTTAGGGGAAATGCCTTGAATATTCTTTTTGAGCAAATTGAAGTGCTGAGTTTCTTCTTCAAGAACATTTAAAATCAATAAAACCCATTTATCTGCAATTTTTTCAAAAAATAGACGAGCAGGGCAATGTTGTTGAAAAATATTATATTTTAGACATTCATTCATACCATTTACCTATAATTTTTTGAAAAATTACCCTAGTTACCAACTAGTAACTAATTGACACCTAGTTTCTAAAATATATCATAAAGTGGAATTTAATAAAACAAAGGTTTGCTCCCATGTCTAACTCTAATATCGCGGTTGTATATTTCTCTGGTTATGGCCACACTAAAGTCGTGGCTGAAACGTTTGCAAACGAGATTAATGCTCAGCTCATTCAAATTGATCAGGAAGGAAATATTACTGATCAAGATTGGCAGACATTAAATGATGCGAAGGGGATTGTTTTTGGTGCTCCGACTTATATGGGTACAGCACCATGGCAGTTTAAAAAGTTCGCTGATGCAACTTCAAAAGTATGGTTTACACGTGGCTGGCAAGATAAAGTATTTGCAGGTTTTACAAACAGCGCGAGCTTAAATGGGGATAAGCAAGTAACTCTTATCCAATTACAAACTTTAGCAGCACAACATGGTGGGATTTGGGTGAGTCTTGGTTTATTACCAGCAAATACAAAAACCGCAACACGTGAAGATGTAAACAACTTAGGCGGTTCAGTAGGGCTTTTAGTTCAATCGCCTTCAGATGCAAGTGTGGACGAAATTCCGACAGGCGATCTGGAAACAGCAAAAGTTTATGCTCAACGTGTACAAAGCATTGTGAATAAAATTTACGGTTAATTTGACCATAAAAAAGGCGCTTTAAGCGCCTTTTTTATTACTCATGCTCGTTATGTTGCGGAGCATTATATTTGAAGCCTTTGGTTTTATAGGCAAGATAACCTACACCAATAACAGCCCAAGCTAAGCCAATTTGTAAGGCAAGCTTATCAATCTCTAACCACATCATAAACACACTGGCAAAACCAAGCGTTGGTATAACAATATAATTAATGATGTCTTTAAGCGTTTTATTCTTGCCATCTCTTAATGCATAACGAGAAATCACAGAGAAGTTAACAAAACTAAAAGCAGTTAAGGCACCAAAACTAATTAAGTTAACAATATGCTCAAGATCTAAAAAGCCAGCAGATAACGCAACTACACCAACAATAAGAATATTGTAAGTTGGAGTGTGCAATTTTGGACTGATATGACCAAATAATTTCTTGTTGATAACTCCATCGCGTCCCATCACATACATTAAACGTGATACACCCGCATGGGCAGAAATACCTGATGCCATCACAGCTACTACAGCAAAATATAAAACCAAAGTTTTAAACATCAAACTACCAATCGCAGCGACCATCACAGGTTGTGATTCATCTAGAGGATTAAAGTAAGTGTTTGGGTTACTTGGGAAATATAATTGAATGAAGTAAGTACTTACAATGAAAATAATACCTGCAAGTAATGCTGTAGAAAAAATAGCTTTTGGTAGCGTTTTTTCTGCATCTTTTGTTTCTTCAGCAAGAGAAGATAAAGCATCAAAACCAGTAAAAGAGAAGCAGAGTACGGTAGCGCCAGCAATTAAAGAACTGACAGACGTCATATCGTTCCAAAAAGGAGTTAATGACCACAATGCCGCTTTATCTGGATTTAAAGTTCCATCTGCATATACACCTTGAGTAAGTAGAATGTATACCTGATAAACGAAATAAAAAATTACGCCAAGCTGAATAACAACGATCGTACTGTTAAAACGTGCGACAAATCGTGCACCAAATAAGTTAATAACAGTCATGAGAGTTGTTAAACCAATCACCCATAACCAGTTATTTACTTCTGGAAAAAGAGCTCTTAGGTAAATATCTGCCAAGATAATATTAACAAGCGGTGACAGTAGATAGTCTAACCAAGAAGACCAACCCACCATAAAGCCAACATTAGGATGAATTGATTTTTGAGCATATGTATAGGCCGACCCAGAAGAAGGGTAGCGCTTAATCATATGTCCATAACTGATCGATGTTAATAAGATTGCGACTAATGCAAAAATGTAGGAAGTTGGTACATGACCACCACTTCGTTCTGACACTAAACCAAAAGTATCAAATAACGTTAATGGCTGAATGTAAGCTAAACCAATAATAACAATATGCCAAAGCACAAGATTCTTTTGAAGCTTAGCTGTTGGTTTAGTCCCAGATAAATTTGTCAACGGCGTTATCCTCATAATCGTTGATCAAGGATCAGCTTGGTGTTAAGGATCGTTTGAGACGAACGATCCCCCCTACAGAAAAAGATAAAGTGCGCCAATCTATCCTAAATTGATATAAATTGTCAGTACTTTCATCTATTTTTTAGCAAATTTTTTGCCATATATTCCAAATAAAATAATGAATAAAAATTCTTATTCGTAAAAAAGGTCTGATTTAATATATAAATCAGACCTTTATGATGCTTTTTGGAGTTTAACTTATCGAATTACCAAGCTTTTTCTAAGATATCTCGGATATCTTTTAAGCTTGCTTCTTTCGGGTTGTAAATAATTGAGCCATCATTTAGTGCTTTTTCTGCAACTTCATCAAGCTGTGCCTCAGTTACTTTACCTGTTTCACGTAAAGTGCGTGGTAACTTTGTTAAAGTAAATAGGCGATCACGCATTGCTAAGATAGTCGTAATTGCTCTATCTGCACGCTGGCTTGCTGGAGTTTGTGCATAAATATCTGCGCCAGCGAGTGGTAATAGTAACTCGCCAATTTTCTGACCATTTACTTGTTTATTATATTCAAGCACATATGGTAAGAATAAATTCATGCATAAACCGTGGGGCAGGTGAGCAACAGCACCTAAAGCATGCCCCAGAGAGTGAACTAGGCCGACCATTGAGTTAGAAAATGCAATACCAGCCATTGTAGAGGCTTGAGCTAGCTCTAAACGGCCTTGAGCATCATTTGGGTTTTCTAAGACATTAAATAGATTTTCACTGATCTTTTTAATTCCTGCACTTGCATAAGCATCACTCAATGGATTGGCAGCCATACATGTATATGCTTCAACACAATGGGTTAAAGCATCCATACCTGTCATTGCAGTTAAATGAGGAGGCAATGTAAGCGTCATGCGTGGATCTAAAATTGCAGCATGTGGCATTAAATAATAAGAAGCGAATGCTAACTTAACATTCTTTTGTGTATCTGAAACTACAGCAACCATAGTCACTTCTGAGCCAGTACCCGAAGTTGTTGGAATCACAAAAAATGGTTTTAATGGCTTCGGTAGGTTATGAGCACCTGCATATTGCAATAAGTCATTTCCACCTTCAGACACCAAAATGTTGGTTGCTTTAGATGTGTCTATAACTGAACCGCCACCTACAGCAATAATCGCATCACATTTGTTTGTGCGATAAGCTTCTGCTGCAAGACGAACAACTTCTAAACTAGAGTCAGGTGGTACATCATCAAAAACATGACCAATAACAGCATCAGTTGTACTAAATGCAGCTTCAATCGGATTTAATAACCCATTTGCACGAACACCCTTATCAGTAATGATAAGAGGTCGTTTTGCACCTAAAGTCGCAAGCTCAAACGGAATATGTTCTAGCGCAGCATTACCAGCAATGACTTTTACAGGACAAAAAAATTCGTAATATGGTTTGGCCATGTTATGCGCTCCGCTTGAAATAGGACTTGGCTACTTTTAAGTAAATATTTGCAGCCTCGTTGAATTTTTCTTTTAGGGTAAGTTCGGTTGGGTATTCTTTGACTGCTAAGGAAGCAACCAATTTAGGTAAAATAAGAGATTCCATTTTATTTAGGCAGCGTACCAAGCGGATAGCAGCAGATACATCACCATCGGCAATCATTCGGTCATTGGCAAATGCCTGAGCAGTACTTTCTTGAAAAGAAAACACTAAAAAGGCATGAGTGACATGTTTGAATGTAATCGTTAAGTCTGGTTTTTTTTCAGCTCTTTCAAGTAGCTCTAACTGTTTGTCTTCTGTCACTCGAGCAAAAAATGCTGGTCCATTTGGGAAAACATTCATTGAAAGTACAAAGTGAACAGGAAATTTAGATACTTCCTCTTGTATTTCATTGTCCACTTGACTCGCCATGACTAAGCCACGACCAATAACATCCATCATGAGCTTAACGTAGGCAAGTTGCAGAGTCGGCTTTACCGCTTTTGTCGAAATCACTCGCGTATCCCTTGTTAAAATTATGCGAAAGCAAATTTAGAGTAATTACTCTAATCCATTTTTATTTCATCGCAAAGCGATTTATTCATATTTGACTTTAGGGTCATTAAAGTACCCAGTGCTATTAATATACTCAATAAAGTCCTGACAAAGTTGACCAAATGATGGATAAGGAGTCACTAAATCTTGTATACGTACCATTTCTAAGCCTGCATAGCCGCAAGGATTGATGGTTTGGAATCCTGTTAAGGCACAGTCCAGATTTAGAGCTAATCCATGATAACTACGGCCACGACGAATTTTAAAACCTAAGGAACCAATTTTGCGGCCATCTACATATACCCCAGGGGCATCAGGCTTGGCATAAGCTTCAATTCCATACTTTTTCAAAACATCTATCATAAATTGTTCAGCAAAACTGACCAATGTACGTACGTTCCATTTTAGACGATTAAGATCAAACATGAAGTAAGCGACGAGTTGACCTGGACCATGCCAAGTCACTTGCCCACCACGGTCAGTTTGTACTACAGGAATGTCTGATGAAATTAGGATATGTTCTGGTTTACCAGCTTGGCCTTGAGTTAAGACATTATGATGTTGAAGTAACCATAGCTCATCAGGCGTATTTTGATCACGCTCATTTGTTAAGAGTTTCATGGTTTCAAATTTGCTTTGATAATCTTGTAAATCGTTCCATTGGCGAATGATCAAGTTGGGTTTATCAAGGCTCATTAAATATTTCCTGCATATAATATTAAACAGAAGGGTCTCAGAACTTTAGAGGAATAGATGCATGCTCTTCATAAGTTTAAAGTATTTTACTTGAGTGATTTTAAATATTTGTAGTTATTTTCTAAGAAGAATATTTTTTAATGTTGAGTTAAAACAAAAAATGCCACGGTATAAATTTATATCGTGGCATCATTAAATTTAAAGTGCCGTTTTAATAAGAGGGCAGGCCGCGAGATCTGCATACAAGGCATGTACTTGCTCTAGTTCATCAAAGCGCAACTGAGCCGTAATTGAATCGTATGTGCCTTTACTTGATGGCTGGATTTTTAATGATGCAGCATCAAATTCTGGGAAATGCTTTTTCAAAATATCAACAACAGCTTCACGCAGTTCATCACCCGCGTTACCGATCAATTTGATTGGATAATCCATCGGGAAAACCCAAAGATGTTCTTGTAACTCACGAGAAGGGGTACGATCTGTCATAAGTAACCTCTTAGTTTTAATTTGAAACGCCTGCATGAGTGCAGGCGTTTTATGATCTTGTTGATAAAATGGGGGTGAACTCTAGAAGTTCAAGTCCTCCTCATTATCTCTCGTATTAGTCATTTTCTAAGAAAGAACGTAAGTGTTCAGAACGAGAAGGGTGGCGCAATTTACGCAACGCTTTCGCTTCAATCTGACGAATACGTTCACGTGTTACGTCAAACTGCTTACCCACTTCTTCTAGTGTATGATCGGTTGGCATATCAATACCAAAACGCATCTTCAAGACTTTTGCTTCACGTTCAGTTAAGTTTTCAAGTACTTCACGTGTTGCTTCTTTTAAGCCTTCTGAAGTTGCAGCATCAATTGGAGAAGTGATGTTTTGGTCTTCAATGAAATCACCAAGATGCGAATCTTCATCATCACCAATTGGAGTTTCCATTGAAATTGGTTCTTTGGCAATTTTAAGTACCTTACGAACTTTAACTTCGTCCATTTCTAAACGTTCACCTAATTCTTCAGGTGTCGGTTCACGGCCCATTTCTTGTAACAATTGACGAGATACACGGTTGATCTTGTTAATCGTTTCAATCATATGCACAGGAATACGGATTGTACGAGCCTGATCGGCAATCGAGCGGGTAATCGCCTGACGAATCCACCAAGTTGCATAAGTCGAGAATTTATAACCACGACGATATTCAAACTTGTCTACTGCTTTCATCAAACCAATGTTCCCTTCTTGAATCAAGTCAAGGAACTGTAAACCACGGTTGGTATATTTCTTCGCAATCGAAATTACCAAACGAAGGTTGGCTTCTACCATTTCTTTCTTAGCACGGCGTGCTTTCGCTTCGCCAATTGCCATACGCTTAGAAATATCTTTAATTTCAGCAACGCTTAAATTAAGTTCTTTCTCAATATCTGCAATCTTTTGCTGGAATGCTAAAACATCTGGACGAACCTTTTCTAAATGCGCCTTGATCTCAGCAGGAGCTTTAGCAATCTGTTCATCTAACCAAGCTGGATTAGATTCTTGCTTAGGGAAAGATGTACGGAATTGAGTGCGATCCATACGGCCACGACGAACTGCGTAACGCATAACTTCACGTTCGTTAGCGCGAATTTGTTCATGTGTACCACGAATCATTTCAGAGATGATGTCAAATAAACGTGGTGTAAATTTAAACATCATGAACACAGTAGCTAACGCTTCTAAAGCATCATCTGCTTCTGGGCTGTTACGGCCATGTTTCTCAATAATAGCTTTTGTTTTAGTCCATGCAGCTTCAAGTTCATTAAAACGAACTTTTGCAACTTCAGGATCTGGGCCAGACTCACCTTCAGAATCATCGTCGCTTTCTGACTCTTCATCTTCTTCATCATCGTCAAGCTTAACTTCTTTTGCTGGTGCAGCTGGCGCTTCTTCTTCCTCAAGTTCTGTTTCTTCTTCTAGAACTTCAGGAATATCTTCGTCAGTTTCTGGATCAAGATAGCCAGATAAAATATCGGCAAGGCGACGTTCGCCAGTCAAGAAATCATTATATTCTTTTAATACAACTTCAACAGCATTTGGCCAGTACGCAATTGAATTAAGGACATCACGAATCCCTTCTTCAATACGTTTTGCAATGCTGATTTCACCTTCACGGGTTAACAGTTCAACTGTACCCATTTCACGCATGTACATACGTACAGGGTCTGTCGTACGTCCAGGCTCATTTTCAACCGATGCAAGTACGGCAGCAGCTTCTTCTTCAGCAACTTCATCGGCTGTGTCAGTTGACTCACCGAACATGGTATCGTCAGATTCAGGTGCACGCTCGTGTACAGGAATACCAACGTCTTGAAGCATTTGAATAATGTCTTCAATCTGTTCGCTTTCAGTAATCGAGTCCGGCAGATGATCGTTAACCTCAGCGTAAGTTAAGTAACCTTGTTCTTTGCCTCGGCTAATCAGAGCCGCTACTTGAGAAGTAGGGGAATGCATATCGCTCATCTTTGCTTACTCTTCGTTGAATCTGTGGCAGTGAAAAACCGTGCATGATAGCACAATTTACTTGAAATATTTTGGATTTGATCGGTAACCGTTAAATAAAAAATATCTTTGAATTCACGTCTGTTTTTTGGATATTGGGCTAAAATCATTTTTTTCAAGCTTAAATCATCGAAAAGATCATAGAATTTTTTCTTGATCAAAAAAATAGTTCAGTTTTATAAATACACAATTTTTTGGGTGAAAAAAAGTACAAATATGCAGTTTAATGAAAAAAATATAAATAAAACTTGACATGGTTCTGTAAGAGAGATAAATAGCGCCTAGACCCATTCACATTTTTTCATTAGAGGTAGTTTTAGTGTCTTCTACAGATTTTGAACTAGATGATAACTACGGTGATGATGATGATGTCGGTTTTGATGAGTCATCAGGCAAAATCACTGCGAAAGAATCATTAGAAAAACGTAGATTAATCGATGATCTATTAGCTCAACGCCGTTTAGAGCGTGAGTTGAAAGATTTTGATTATGATTTAGACGATGATGATCTTGATGATGAAGACTAATCAAATCTGAATAGGGCATCGTCAGCTTAAATGCTATGCTATCGTAGATTTCTTTTTTATAGTCAGGTAACACAATGAGTGCGTTAGATTTAGACCAATTAAGTGAATATCTAGATGGAGACCACAATGAGTATGGTCTAGATTTCGCTGCAACTCATGGTTTTCTGTGTGCAATTGCAGTAGGCCCTCAGTTTGACCGTTGGTTAGATGAGCTGTTTGATAATAACCATAAGAAGGTTCCTGCTGAAATTATTCAGCAAATCAAGGCGTGGTTAGAGTCAATTCGACAAGATTTAGCAAATGAAAATGGAATTGCATTTCCATTTGAAGTTGAAGAAGCTGATGTTGAGTCTAGCTTAGGCGACTGGAGTGTGGGATTTGTTGATGCAATGTTCTTAAATGAAGAGGCATGGTTTGCACCTGAATATGAAGAACAATTAATTGATTTAACTTTACCAATGATGGTATTTAGTGGAATTGATGAAGAAGATCCACAGATGGAATCTTTCCGTCGTAATGGACAGTTAATGGATGAACTGGCAGAAGAAATCCCAGATAATTTGAATGAATTATACTTGATGTATCATACGCCAAATTAAAATTTAAAAATTAAGTAAATAACGTCCTTTCTAGGGCGTTTTTTATTGCGATAAATTACTTATATAAAGATAAAAAGGCACTTAAAAATTTAAGTGCCTTCGGAAAACTAGTTATAGTGACTTATAAACGTTTACGTTTTGCAGCCGCAATTTGTGACTGGCGCATACGGAAGCCAGCTTTTTGCTTTTCGGTTGTCTTGTCGATGCAATACACACAAGAAACACCATGTTCATAGCTTGGTAGAGCAGACTCTTCTGGAGTTAATGGCCAGCCACAAGCATGACATTTAACATTTACGCCTTCTTCAACGCCATGAGTTACAGCAGTCCGGCCATCAAAAACAAAACATTCACCTTCCCATAAACTTTCATCGGCAGGGGTTTCTTCTAAATATTTAAGAATACCGCCTTTAAGGTGATAAACCTCTGTAAATCCTTCTTGAAGAAGTAGAGAGGTTGATTTTTCACAGCGAATGCCACCTGTACAGAACATCGCAATTTTTTTATCTTTATGCTGTTCTAATTCTTTTTTAACGTATTCTGGAAATTCTCGGAATGTTTCAGTTTTAGGGTCGATAGCACCTTTGAAAGTACCTGCCTTATATTCATAATCATTACGCGTATCGATTAAAATTACATCATCACGTGCAATTAAATCATTCCATTCTTTTGGATCAAGGTAATGGCCCACTAAGTCACGGGGTTTAACTTCAACACCTAAAGTCACAATTTCTTCTTTAAGTTTAATTTTCATTTTACGGAAAGGTTTGTCAGAGCTATGAGATTCCTTATATTCCATAGAGGCAAAACCTTCATTGAGTAAAAATTGATAGAGACTATCAATTGCTACACGGTCGCCGGCAACAGTACCATTAATTCCTTCACCTGCTACAATCAGAGTTCCGCAAAGGTTGATTGTTTTCACTAAGTCTAATAAACGTTGTTGAAGATCGGCAGGATCTTGAACTTCTTTAAATTGATATAGTGCTGCAACAACCCAACCCGCGGTCGCTTGCTGTTCTACAGGTGCAAGCTGTTCTACAGTAGCGTTCATGGAAAACTCCAAATGTATTAAGATAGAAATTTAAGGCGCATATTTTAGCGCGAAAAGTTGTAATAAGCGAGAAAACCATAAAAAGTTTATGGTTTATTTAAGGAGTCGGTTTTGAGTAGTGATCATCGAATGCTCTCTCTCACCCCATGTGCAGGGCGTTGTTCAACAGTTTTTGGTGATCAGGTTTGCCGTGGTTGTCGTCGTTTTAACCATGAAGTGATTCAATGGAATACTTATACAGCAGAGCAACGTTTGGCTGTATGGAGGCGTTTAGATGATCAGTTGAATCAAATCCTAGTGCCCATGTTACCTCATGCGAACTTGCAGCATGTAGAAGGATTTATTTTAAGTAAACGTGTTCGGTTAATGGAAGGGGCGAGCAAAGGCCGCAAACTGTATCATGCCTTGAAAATATGTGAGAAAAATAAGCATCTGGCAACAGAAAGTGGTTTGGGTATTTCAGAGCCTCAAGTCAAAACAATATGGGTTGAATTCGAAAGGCGCGTTTTAGCTTTAGCTAAAGCGAGTTATGAGTTGGCTTGGTTGAGAGCTGATGGAATTAGTCATCACTTATTAAGTGTGTTTGATGAAGAATAAGTTTGTAGATTGAATTGAAGATACCTCAATAAAAAAGCTGCCAGAAGGCAGCTTTTTTATCATTAATTTTCTTTCGAATATTAACGTTTGATATCGCGCTGAGTCGGACCAGTATAAAGCTGGCGAGGGCGACCAATTTTGTATGGTGCACTGTGCATTTCTAACCAGTGGCTAATCCAACCTACTGTACGTGCAAGTGCAAAGATTACCGTAAACATTTCTGTTGGGATACCAATCGCTTTAAGGATGATACCTGAGTAGAAGTCTACGTTAGGGTAAAGTTTACGTTCAACGAAGTACGGGTCGTTCAATGCAATACGCTCAAGTTCCATAGCAAGCGCTAATTGAGGATCATTGATATTTAATGCTTCAAGAACTTCGTCACAAGTTTGTTTCATGACTTTTGCACGTGGGTCGAAGTTTTTGTACACACGGTGACCGAAGCCCATGAGTTTAACTTCTTTACGTTTTACTTTTTCCATGAACTCGGCAACGTTTTCTACACTACCGATTTCATCAAGCATTTTAAGTACAGCTTCATTTGCACCACCGTGAGCAGGTCCCCAAAGCGCAGAAATACCTGAAGAGATACATGCGTATGGGTTTGCACCAGTAGAGCCAGCAAGACGTACTGTAGATGTCGAAGCATTTTGTTCGTGATCAGCATGAAGCGTGAAGATACGATCCATTGCACGAGCAAGAACAGGATTTACTTTGTAATCACGGTCAGCAGGGGTAGCAAACATCATGTGTAAGAAGTTTTCCGCGTAATTTAAGTCATTACGTGGATAGATGAATGGTTGACCTACTGTGTATTTGTAACTCCAAGCAGCAAGTGTTGGAATTTTTGCAATGAGACGAATCGCAGTGATTTCACGGTGATTGATGTCTTCAATGTCAAGGTTGTTGTGATAGAACGCAGATAATGCACCAACAACACCAACCATGATTGCCATAGGGTGGGCATCACGACGGAAACCATTGAAGAAACGGCTAACTTGATCGTGAACCATAGTATGAGCACGAACTTTGGCATCAAACTCTGTTTTTTGTTCAGCAGTTGGGAGCTCGCCATTTAATAATAAATAACAAGTTTCAAGATAGTCTGCTTGAGTTGCTAACTGATCAATTGGGTAGCCGCGGTGTAATAAAATACCTTTGTCACCATCAATGAACGTAATTTTAGACTCGCATGCAGCTGTCGCCATAAAACCAGGATCGAAAGTAAAATGACCTTCTTTCAATATGCTGCTGACATCAATTACATCTGGACCTAAAGTGCCACTGTAGATTGGTAATCCAATTTCTTTGCCATCAAGATGTAATACGGCTTTTTTGCCATTTGCTTCAGACATTCAATAGATCTCCTGTCCTGGTGAATGTTGATCTGACCCGAAATCCTAATGTTCTCATGTGCGAATCAGACGGTGTCAAAATTTGCTATAAGATTAGTGAGTACTGAAATTTTGTCAATTATACTTATGGATAAAAAATGACGATCCCACAGAGAGTTAGTCATCAAGACCCGAGCAAAAAAGTCAGTAAAATCACTGCATCGGGATGGTATAATAAGTCAATTCAACAAGAACGTGCAGAAAAAAAATGAAGTATGAGTACAATTGTAAGCAAATTTTAAAATCAAGATTAAAAATGACAAGTCGGTAGAAAATGCCAATCCAATTAAAAAAATCATAAAACTCATGGTGTAATTTCAAATTGCCAATCAAAAAAAACTCTATTTTTATTTAGTTGTAACAAAGAATATTGCTGTTTTTTTAAGTTTAATTGTATAAAAAATAGCTAATTGAACTGCATTAAAATAATAAAAACTCTTATTCGCAGTAAAAATTGCTTTCTAAAATGTATTTTAGATTGACTGATTTGGGTTGAATATAAGTACGTTCACTTATTTGAATTGTAGCTTTTATTGAAAATATGAGGAGTTACTAACATTTTTCTATTTATATGATGAATTTATAACTTTATCTTTAGTCTAAAACTTACTTATTTGAAAGAAATTTCAGAAAAAATGAAATTAAATAAAAAGTTATTTTAAACAATAACATGGTGGAACTATGTATACCTTTTTAATAGGGTTAATAGGGTGATATCATTGTGAATGATTCTTATTTAATTGTTTTTTGCTTAAATGGGAAAGTGGATTGTTTGTATTTTGATACTTCGCGTTTTATAATTCAGTGTCGTTTATAGGTTAGGCATGAGCTATGCTTGCCTAACAATGCCAGCTTTCCTTGGAATTAATTCAACAAACTCCGGTCGGAGTTTCTACCTACAGGATGCCCGCTGTGAAAAGCAACAGACCTGTCAATTTGTCCATGGGTCAGGTGTTAGCGGTAAATTTACGCTCACCCGTGGCTATTGCATCAATTTTACACCGTTTATCAGGTGTCATCGTTTTCTTATTAGTACCAGTTCTATTATGGATTTTAGATAAATCATTATCTTCACCAGAAGGATTTGACTACGTTAAAAATGTCGTGTTTGGAAATATCCTTGTACGTTTTATCGTTTGGGTATTTGTAGCCGGCTTATTATTCCACTTTATTGCTGGAGTGAAGCACTTACTTGCAGATTTAGGTTTTGCTGAAGAACTGCAAAGTGGTCGTATTGCAGCGACAATTTCATTGATCTTATCTGTGGTAGCTATTATCGCAGCCTTTGTATGGATTATGTTCTAATGAAAAGTGCTACAGGTTTAACTGGTTCAGGTTCTCGTGATTGGTTTATCCAGCGTGTAAGTGCGGTTGTACTAGCAGCCTATACTGTTGTTCTTTTGGGTTGGATTCTCTGCAAAGGCGGATTTGACTATCAACAATGGGCTGGTTTCATGATGACATTACCAATGAAGATTTTTTCTTTATTGGCAATTTTATCGCTTATCGCACACGCATGGATTGGTATGTGGCAAGTTTTTACTGACTATGTCACTACTCGTCAAATGGGTCCTTCAGCGAAAGGTTTACGCCTTGTACTGACGACGGCTGTCATTATTGCAGTGTTTGTGTACGCAATCTGGGGTATCCAGATTTTCTGGGCGAATTGATAGGAAGACATCATGGGCGCGATAACCCCTAAAGAAGATTATTCAAATATTCAAAACCTCACTTTCGATGCAGTTATCGTTGGTGGTGGTGGTTCTGGTATGCGTGCATCTTACCAACTCGCTCAAGCGGGTTTGAAAGTTGCTGTACTGACTAAAGTTTTCCCGACACGTTCGCACACTGTAGCTGCTCAAGGTGGTATCGGTGCGTCGTTAGGTAATATGCAAGAAGATAACTGGCATTTCCATTTTTACGATACAGTAAAAGGTTCTGACTGGTTAGGTGACCAAGACGCAATTGAATTTATGTGTCGTGAAGCGCCAAAAGTTGTGTATGAACTTGAACACATGGGTATGCCGTTTGACCGTAACGCTGATGGTACAATTTACCAACGTCCGTTCGGTGGTCACTCTGCTAACTATGGTGATAAACCAGTTCCACGTGCTTGTGCAGCTGCGGACCGTACAGGTCATGCATTATTGCATACGCTTTATCAAAGCAACGTGAAAATGGGTACTCAATTCTTTGTTGAGTGGATCGCTCTTGATTTGATCCGTAACGAAGCTGGTGATGTTCTTGGTGTAACAGCGATTGACCAAGAAACTGGTAACATTTCAGTATTCCAAGCAAAAGCGACATTATTTGCTACTGGTGGTGCTGGTCGTGTTTACCGTGCATCAACAAATGCTTATATCAACACTGGTGACGGTCTTGGTATGGCTGCTCGTGCTGGTATTCCATTGCAAGATATGGAGTTCTGGCAATTCCACCCAACGGGTGTTGCGGGCGCTGGTGTATTGTTGACCGAAGGTTGTCGTGGTGAAGGTGCAATCCTTCGTAATAAAGACGGCGAACCGTTCATGGAACGTTATGCACCGACTTTAAAAGACTTGGCTCCACGTGACTTCGTTTCACGTTCTATGGACCAAGAAATTAAAGAAGGTCGTGGTTGTGGTCCAAAAGGTGATTATATCTTACTTGATATGACTCACTTGGGTGCTGAAACAATCATGAAGCGTTTACCATCTGTATTTGAGATTGGTAAAAAATTCGCAAACGTTGATATTACAAAAGAAGCGATTCCTGTAGTACCAACAATCCATTATCAAATGGGTGGTATTCCTACGAATATGCATGGTCAAGTGTGCTTACCTGAAGTGGGTACGGACAACTACACTAAACCTGTAAAAGGGTTCTATGCAATTGGCGAATGTTCTTGTGTATCAGTACATGGTGCAAACCGTTTAGGTACTAACTCACTTCTTGACTTGGTTGTATTTGGTAAAGCTGCTGGTGAGCACATTATCGATTACGTAACTAAGCATCATGGTGATGAATATGCGCCACTTCCAACAGATGTATTAGAGCAAACATTAGCTCGTGTACGTAAGTTGGATGATTCAACTTCTGGCGAAAACGCTCAAGAAGTTGCTGACACGATTCGTGATATCGTTCAAGACCACGCTGGTGTATTCCGTACTCAAGCATTGCTTGATAAGGGTGTAAAAGAGATTCTTGCTCTTGAGCCACGTGTTCGTAATATTTACTTGAAAGATAAATCTAGAGTATTTAATACTGCGCGTGTTGAAGCACTTGAAGTTGAAAACTTGTATGAAGTTGCAAAAGCAACTTTGATTTCAGCTGCTGCGCGTAAAGAGTGTCGTGGTGCGCATACGGTAGTTGATTATGAATTACCAGCTGATCACCCAACTTATTCATACGGTCGCCGTGATGATGAGTGGATGAAACATACGTTATGGTATTCATCAGATAACCGTTTGGAATATAAGCCAGTTCGCTTCAAACCGTTGACTGTTGATGCAATTCCACCAGCACCACGTACATTCTAATCGGGAGTATAAAGATGAGTAGAGGTACTCGTACATTCGAAATCTACCGCTATGATCCTGATAAGGATAAAGCGCCGTACATGCAAACTTTTAAGCTTGAATTGACTGATAAGCACCGTATGTTGCTTGATGCATTACTTGCATTAAAAGTTCAAGACGAAACTTTAACATTCCGTCGTTCTTGCCGTGAAGGTATTTGTGGTTCGGATGGTGTGAATATCAATGGTAAAAATGGTTTGGCTTGTTTAGAAAACCTGAATGATTTACCAGAGAAAATCGTAATTCGTCCATTACCAGGTTTGCCGGTAATTAAAGATTTGGTTGTTGATATGAACCAATTCTATGATCAATATGACAAAATTCAGCCATTCTTGATTAATAACCAGCCAGCTCCACCTAAAGAGCGTTTGCAATCTCCGGAAGAGCGTGAACACTTGAATGGTCTATATGAATGTATTCTTTGTGCATGTTGTTCAACTTCGTGCCCATCATTCTGGTGGAACCCTGACAAGTTCTTGGGTCCTTCAGCATTGTTGAATGCATACCGTTTCATTATCGACTCTCGTGATACTGCAACAGCAGACCGTTTGGCTCGTTTAGACGACCCGTTCAGTTTGTTCCGCTGTAAAGGTATTATGAACTGTGTGTCAGTGTGTCCTAAAGGTCTAAACCCTACAAAAGCAATTGGTCATATCCGTAATATGATATTTGATCAAGCGGGTTAATTCTGCACAAATAGAAAACGCGCATCCTTGATGTGCGTTTTTTTTTAACTTTATAATGTAAACTTTAGACTTTGGTCGAAAAAGATGAGATTTTTATATATTGCACCATATATTAAAAGATAAAATCGCATATGTATTTCGCCAATTTATAGGTGGTATGTGTCAAAAAAATCAATCGTTCTTTAAGAACATGATACGATTTGCCACAAAGTTATAGGTGAAAAAAGCGTATACTAGTGAAATTAATTTAAGTAGCACGATCTTGGATCTGTGCTTAATTTTTATGGTTAAAGTCATTTTAGAAAAGTTAATTTTAAAGTTAATTTTTCTAAAAAGATTTGCAAAAAATTGCTCGGTTTTAATCGAGTATAAGGTGAGTGATGATGCCATTGAGGGTGTTGTGATTCATTAATTACCTATGGAGTTTCCTCTCTAGGTAGTATGACGCCCCATGGTCTTAAAGACCTGTTGGGTAAGTAATGTCTTTTTTACCAATTTGGCATTATGCATCATGGGTGTGCTTAAAAGGCAGCCTGTAATATTTTTTGCAATAGGAAATGGGTCCACAAATGCAAGAAGTTGCTGACGCATTGCGTCTTGACACTGAACTTTCCGCTGATAGTGCAGCGTATATTGAAGAACTTTACGAGCAGTACCTGTCTTCCCCAACCTCTGTAGCTGAGGACTGGCGCCAATATTTCGATAAATATCCAAAGGGTGACCAACCACACGGCGCTGTGCGTGAGCAATTCCTATTACTAGGACGTAATGCTAATCGTGTTCAACCTGTTGTACAAAGTACTGTAAGTACTGAGCATGAACGTCGTCAAATTGGCGTTTTACAACTTATTGCTGCTTATCGTAATCGCGGACATCAAAAAGCTAAATTAGATCCATTAGGTCTTGCTAAGCGTGAAGATATTCCCGATTTAGATCTTTCAGCACATGGTTTAACCAAATCAGATTTAGACACAGTATTCAACACAGGCAATCTTGAGATTGGCAAAAGCGAAGCAACGCTTGCTGAAATGATTGAAGCAATGGAAGCAATCTATTGTGGTTCAATCGGTGTTGAATATATGCATATCGTGGACACAAAAGAAAAGCGTTGGATTCAACAACGTCTTGAAAGTGTTCGTGGTCAGCTTAATTTTACAAATGATCAAAAGAAAGGGTTCTTGGAGCGTTTAACCGCTGCAGAAGGGCTTGAAAAATTCCTAGGTAATAAATACGTTGGTGCTAAACGCTTTGGTGTAGAAGGTGGTGAATCTTTTATTCCTATGGTGAATGAAATCATTCAACGTGCTGGTGCTGTTGGTTGTAAAGAAGTTGTTATTGGTATGCCACACCGTGGCCGTTTAAACCTTCTTGTTAATATTATGGGTAAAAACCCTGCAGACTTGTTTGGCGAGTTTGAAGGTAAAGCTATTCATAAGAAAGGTTCTGGCGACGTTAAATACCATCAAGGTTTCTCAAGTAATGTAATGACTCCAGGTGGCGAAGTTCACTTGGCATTAGCATTTAACCCATCTCACTTGGAAATCGTTGGTCCTGTAGTTGAGGGTTCTGTACGTGCACGTCAAGTGCGTCGTAGAGACATCGGTGGTGATGATGTATTACCAGTAATTGTTCATGGTGATGCTGCATTTGCAGGTCAAGGTGTGAACATGGAAACCTTCCAGATGTCACAAACTCGTGGCTATACGGTTGGTGGTACTGTACACATTATCGTGAACAACCAAGTTGGTTTTACAACTTCTGATCCACGTGATGCGCGTTCTACTGAGTATTGTACTGACGTTGCAAAAATGATTCAGACGCCAATCTTCCATGTGAATGGCGATGATCCTGAAGCAGTAATCTTTGCTACTCAATTAGCACATGATTTCCGTCACGAATTCCGTAAAGACGTAGTACTTGACTTGTTCTGTTACCGTCGTCGTGGTCATAACGAAGCAGATGAGCCGTCTGGTACACAGCCATTGATGTATCAAGTGATTGCTAAAAAAGCAACAACTCGTACACTCTATGCAGATCAACTTGTTCAAAACAAAGTAATTGATCGTGCTGAAGCAGACCAAATGGTTGAAGATTACCGTGCTGATTTAGAAGCCGGAAACCATGTGGCAAACGCTTTGGTGCTTGAACCAAATACAAAAATGTTTGTTGATTGGACACCTTATTTGGGCCATGACTATACAGACGATTGGGATACTTCATTTGACTTAAATCGCTTAAAAGAATTAGGCGAGGGCATGAGCAAACTTCCGGAAGGATTTGTTATGCAGCGTCAAGTGCAAAAAGTAATTGAAGATCGTGTGAAAATGCAAACTGGTGAAATTGCATTGAACTGGGGTGCTGCTGAAACTTTAGCTTACGCAACCTTGATCGATGAAGATTACCTTGTTCGTATTACTGGTGAAGACGTTGGGCGTGGTACATTCTCACACCGTCATGCAAAATTGCATAACCAAGTTGATGGTTCAACGTATATTCCTCTTTGTCATGTTAAAGAGAACCAACCACGTTTTGCAATTTACGATTCTTTATTATCTGAAGAAGCTGTTCTTGCATTTGAATATGGTTATGCAACTACAATTCCTAAGAGCTTAATTATTTGGGAAGCACAATTTGGTGACTTCGTAAACTGTGCTCAGGTTGTAATTGACCAATTTATTGCTTCTGGCGAGACTAAGTGGGAACGAGTTTGTGGTTTAACAATGTTGTTACCACATGGTTTCGAAGGTCAAGGTCCAGAGCATTCATCAGCTCGTTTAGAACGTTTCTTACAGTTATGTGCTGAAGATAACATGCAAGTGATCACTCCAACGACACCTGCACAGATTTTCCATGCATTACGTCGTCAAGCTGTACGCCCAATTCGTAAGCCATTGATTGTAATGTCACCGAAATCTTTACTTCGTCATAAACTTGCGACTTCTACTTTAGAAGAGCTTGCAAATGGTTCATTCCAGACTGTAATTGACGAAATCGATCAAATTAACAAGTCAGATGTAACTCGTCTTGTACTTTGTGGTGGTAAAGTTTATTACGACTTACTTGAAAAACGTCGTGAACAAAACTTAACTAACGTCGCAATCGTACGTATTGAACAGTTATATCCATATCCAGAACAACGTCTTGCGGAAATCTTGGCTGCATATCCAAACGTGAAAGAACTTGTTTGGACACAAGAAGAGCCGAAGAACCAAGGCGCTTGGTTATTTATCGCACCTCGTTTATACGACGATATCTTAAAATCTGGCAAACAAATCCGTATCAGTTTTGCAGGTCGTGAAGCTTCTGCTGCACCAGCTTGTGGCTCACCGTACTTGCATGCAAAACAACAAGCTCAGCTAATTAATGATGCATTGGCAATCGAAGCTGAACAATCAGGAGATTCTCAATAATGGCAACCGAAATTAAAGCACCGGTATTCCCAGAGTCTGTTGCAGATGGAACCATCGCAACTTGGCACAAAAAGGTGGGTGAACCTGTATCACGTGATGAAGTAATCTGTGATATTGAAACCGACAAAGTTGTTTTAGAAGTGGTTGCTCCTGCAGATGGTAGCTTAGTTGCAATCATTAAAGGTGAAGGCGATACAGTTCTTTCTGACGAAGTGATTGCTCAGTTTGAAGCTGGTGCTGGTGCAGCGGCTGCTCCTACAGTAGAGCAAGCAGTTGCTCAAACTCAAGCTGGTGCAGCTCCTGTTGTTGAGCGCACTGAAGCTGTATCTGGTCAAGCTCCTGCAGTTCGTAAAGCTTTGTCTGAAACTGGTATTGCTGCTGCTGACGTACAAGGTACTGGTCGCGGTGGTCGTATCACTAAAGAAGATGTGGCAAACCATCAAACTAAACCAGCTGCTAACGTTACTCCGTTAAGCGTAGCTGTTGGTGAGCGTATCGAAAAACGCGTTCCAATGACTCGTTTACGTAAGCGTGTAGCTGAGCGTCTTCTTTCTGCAACTCAAGAAACTGCAATGTTAACTACATTTAACGAAGTTAACATGAAGCCAATCATGGAATTGCGTAAGCAATATAAAGATGCGTTTGAAAAACGTCATGGTGCTCGTTTAGGCTTCATGTCATTCTTTGTTAAAGCTGTAACTGAAGCACTTAAGCGCTATCCTGCGGTAAATGCTTCAATTGATGGCGATGATATTGTTTATCACGGTTACTATGACATCGGTGTTGCAGTATCTTCTGATCGTGGTCTTGTTGTTCCAGTATTACGTGATACTGATCGTATGAGCTATGCAGAAGTTGAAGCAGGTATTGGTGCTTATGCTGCTAAAGCGCGCGATGGTAAATTATCTATCGAAGAAATGACTGGTGGTACTTTCACTATTACTAACGGTGGTACTTTCGGTTCATTACTTTCAACTCCAATTTTGAATCAGCCGCAAACTGGTATCTTGGGTATGCACAAAATCCAAGAGCGTCCTATGGCTGTAAATGGTCAAGTTGAAATCTTGCCAATGATGTATTTAGCGCTTTCTTATGACCACCGTATGATCGATGGTAAAGAAGCAGTAGGTTTCTTGGTAGCAATCAAAGAATTGTTAGAAGAACCAGCTAAACTCATCCTTGATCTTTAATTTCTTCGAATAATATTACCGAGATAGAGCGATCCTCTATCTCGGACCATGGAGATAAACAATGTCTCAACAATTTGATCTTGTTGTTATTGGCGGTGGTCCTGGTGGTTATGAAGCTGCAATTCGTGCTGCTCAACTAGGCTTTAAAGTCGCTTGTATCGAAAAACGTATTCACAACGGTAAGCCATCTTTAGGTGGTACATGCTTAAACGTAGGTTGTATTCCTTCTAAAGCATTACTTGACTCTTCACATCGTTATGAAGATACAGTGCATCATTTAGCTGATCACGGTATTACTACAGGTGAAGTGAATTTTGATCTTGCTAAGCTTCTTGCTCGTAAAGACAAAGTTGTTGACCAATTAACTGGCGGTGTCGATCAATTGCTTAAAGGCAATGGTATTGAGTGGTTAAAAGGTACTGGTAAATTACTTGCTGGTAAAAAAGTTGAGTTTGTTTCGCACGAAGGTGAAACTCAAGTTTTAGAACCTAAATACGTGATTCTTGCATCTGGTTCTGTGCCTGTAAATATTCCAGTAGCTCCTGTAGATCAAGATATTATTGTTGATTCAACTGGCGCATTAAACTTCCAAGAAGTACCTAAACGTTTAGGTGTTATTGGCGCTGGTGTAATCGGTTTAGAGCTTGGTTCTGTTTGGCGTCGTCTTGGTGCTGAAGTTGTTGTATTTGAAGCAATGGATGCATTTTTACCAATGGCTGATAAAGCTTTGGCAAAAGACTACCAAAAACTTTTAACTAAGCAAGGTCTTGATATTCGTATTGGCGCTAAAGTTGCTGGTACTGAGATTAATGGTCGTGAAGTGACTGTTAAATACACCCAAGGTGGCGAAGAAAAAACTCAAACTTTTGACAAATTAATCGTTTGTGTAGGCCGTAAAGCTTATGCAGAAGGTTTATTGGCAGATGATTCAGGCATTAAATTGACTGAACGTGGTTTAGTTGAAGTAAACGATTACTGTGCAACTTCTGTAGAAGGTGTATATGCAATTGGTGACTTGGTTCGTGGTCCAATGCTTGCTCATAAAGCAATGGAAGAAGGTGTAATGGCTGTTGAGCGTATCCACGGTCATGCAGCTCAAGTGAACTATGACACAATCATTTCTGTTATCTATACGCATCCGGAAGCGGCATGGGTTGGTTTAACTGAAGAACAAGCTAAAGAAAAAGGTCATGAAGTTAAAACTGGTCAATTCGGTTTTGCTGTAAATGGTCGTGCTTTAGCAGCGGGTGAGGGTGCTGGTTTCGTTAAGTTTGTTGCTGATGCAAAAACTGACCGTTTATTAGGTATGCATGTCATTGGACCTGCTGCATCTGATATCGTACACCAAGGTATGATCGCACTTGAATTTGTATCTTCTGTTGAAGATCTTCAGTTAATGACATTTGGTCATCCAACATTCTCTGAAGTTGTTCATGAAGCTGCACTTGCTGTAGATGGTCGTGCAATTCACGCGATTCAACGTAAGCGTAAATAAAATAAAGAGCGGTTCTCCGCTCTTTTTCACATTTGATGGTGTGATTAAAAAAACATCAAGGTGATAGAGGTAGACAGCAATTTGCATATACAACATGAGAATGTTGCGCAAATTGAAGACAACAAACAAAGTTAAGTAGGTAACTAAATGAACTTACATGAGTATCAAGCTAAAGCGTTATTGAAAGAATATGGTATGCCGGTACAAGAAGGTATCTTGGCAACCAATGCAGACGAAGCAGTTGCTGCATTCGAACAGCTTGGTGGTAAATTCGCGGTAATGAAAGCGCAAGTTCATGCTGGTGGTCGCGGTAAGGCTGGTGGCGTTAAAGTTGCAAAATCTAAAGAAGATGTTATCGAATTTGCAAACAACATTATTGGTACTCGTCTTGTAACGTATCAAACTGATGCAAATGGTCAACCAGTAAACAGCATTATTGTTGCTGAAGACGTATACCCAGTTGAGCGTGAGCTTTACTTGGGCGCGGTTGTAGACCGTTCTAGCCGTCGTATTACTTTCATGGCTTCTACAGAAGGTGGTGTAGAAATCGAGAAAGTTGCAGAAGAAACTCCAGAAAAAATTATCAAAGTTGAAGTTGATCCATTAGTTGGCTTACAACCATTCCAAGCGCGTGAAGTTGCGTTTGCTTTAGGTTTGAAAGACAAGCAAATCAGCCAGTTTGTTAAAATTATGGCTGCTGCTTACCAAGCATTTGTAGAAAATGACTTTGCATTATTCGAAATTAACCCACTTTCAGTTCGTGAAAATGGTGATATTTTATGTGTAGATGCAAAAGTTGGTATCGACTCTAACGCGCTTTACCGTTTACCTAAAGTTGCTGCTTTACGTGACAAATCTCAAGAGAATGAGCGTGAATTAAAAGCATCTGAATTTGATCTTAACTATGTTGCTTTAGAAGGTAACATCGGTTGTATGGTTAACGGTGCTGGTCTTGCAATGGCAACTATGGACATCATTAAACTTTATGGTGGTCAGCCTGCAAACTTCCTTGACGTTGGTGGCGGTGCAACTAAAGAACGTGTAATCGAAGCGTTCAAAATCATCCTTGCTGATACATCTGTACAAGGTGTTTTAATCAACATCTTCGGTGGTATCGTACGTTGTGACATGATCGCTGAAGCGATTATTGCAGCGGTTCAAGAAGTAAACGTAACTGTTCCAGTTGTTGTTCGTTTAGAAGGTAACAACGCTGAATTAGGTGCTAAATTACTTGATGAATCTGGTTTGAAATTAATTTCTGCGAACGGCTTGTCTGATGCCGCAGAAAAAGTTGTAGCTGCAGTTAAAGCGTAAGGGGAGTATCAATCATGAGCGTATTAATTAATAAAGACACTAAAGTATTGGTACAAGGTTTTACTGGTAAAAACGGTACTTTCCACTCTGCACAAGCTTTAGACTACGGTACAAAAGTTGTTGGTGGTGTTACTCCAGGTAAAGGTGGTACAACTCACCTTGACTTGCCTGTATTCAACACAATGAAAGAAGCTGTACGTGAAACAAATGCAGATGCATCTGTAATCTATGTACCAGCTCCATTCGTTTTAGACTCTATCGTTGAAGCGGTTGATTCAGGTGTTGGTCTAATCGTTGTGATCACTGAAGGTGTTCCAACAATCGACATGCTTAAAGCAAAACGCTATTTAGAAACTAACGGTAACGGTACTCGTTTAGTTGGTCCTAACTGCCCAGGCGTGATCACTCCGGGTGAATGTAAGATCGGTATTATGCCTGGTCACATCCACCAACCAGGTCGTATTGGTATTATTTCACGTTCAGGTACATTGACTTATGAAGCTGTTGCTCAAACAACTAAGCTTGGTTTGGGTCAATCTACTTGTATCGGTATTGGTGGTGACCCAATCCCAGGTATGAACCAAATCGAAGCTCTTCAATTGTTCCAAGACGATCCAGATACTGATGCTATCATCATGATCGGTGAGATCGGTGGTACAGCGGAAGAAGAAGCTGCTGAATTCATCAAATCTAACGTGACTAAGCCTGTAGTAGGTTACATTGCTGGTGTAACTGCACCTAAAGGTAAGCGTATGGGTCACGCTGGTGCGATCATTTCTGGTGGTCAAGGTACTGCTGAAGAGAAATTCGCTGCATTTGAACGCGCGGGAATGGCTTACACTCGTAGCCCAGCTGAGCTTGGTTCAACAATGTTGCAAGTTTTAAAAGAGAAAGGTTTAGCGTAATTCGTTAGATTTTGATCTTTAAAAAAACCCCAATGGAGACATTGGGGTTTTTTATTAAAATGAAATTAATTCTAATAAAACATTGAATAATTAACATAATTAATTCAAGGGAAAAATAAATGAGTAGAGAAGAATTAATTTATTGTATCGAAAAATTTATAGATAAAAATGATATCTCTATCAAGAATACACAAAGAATAGAAGTTCTTCTTGATGACTTAAATTCAGAGGAAGAGATAATAGGGAGTATGATTCTAATTCTAGCGTTATATGTCCTGAAGGTGATGAGTACTTGTATGGTGAAGATGAAGTGATTTTAGAATTGAAAAAAATATTAATTTTTTTGAATGATATTTAAATTCTACATATTATCTATTTTCATTCTTTAAGATGAAAAAGAAGAGCCTTATGCCTAATACCAATTTTCATAAATAACTTAATATTCAATCGCTTATAAATATTCCCTTTTAAAGAGAAATGTTTAGCCTCATTCATTAGATTTTAATCTTAAAACCCCAATGGAGATATTGGTTTTTTTACTGGGAAATATAATTGGAGTATTCATGGACTTAGTCTACTAAATAAAATCTAGTAGACTAGTTGTATCTTTACAAAAATATCAATGACAAAGGCAATCGTCATGTATGTGAAAATATCTAGTGTGATTCTCTTCTGCACTTTAATTTCGGGGTGTGCCACAAATCCAGAAAAGTTACAGACACCAATTGAACTTACTTGTATCTTCCTCAAAGAGCCTCTTTCAACTACAGGGCTCTATGGTCCACTCAATGTGGAGTGGACCACTCGTCTAGAACGGGGACCATATTGGTCAGAAAAGATAGATGAAAAGGGCACGTTCTTTCGAGGGGCACCTGGTAGTATTTCAATTCGAAGCCCAGACTATCCATCAATTCCAGGACAACCTGCAGCAACTGATGGTGGCTTTTACTTACCAAAAGACCCTAAGGAGCCAGTCAAAATTTATCGCTACTTCACAACAAAGGCAGTGCCTGTTGAAGTTCCATCTGACAATGTGACGTGTAATACTCTAGCTTATACTAAAGAACCTGCATCCCATAAGGTTAGTCTAGTATCCTTTGCCACAGCTGGCGCAGTAGGAGGTACTACTGGTGCCATAATTGGTAAGAAATTTTCCTCAGGAAATATGAGCTACGGTCAAGCCACAGGAGCTGGCGCTGCAGGGGGAGCAATCGGTGGATTGATTGTTGCTGCTATCATCAACGCTGAAGTAGGGAAAATCATTGGTGGTCTACCAATAAAGGAATCTAGTTTTATGGAAAAGCTTCGCGAACTTGGGGCAAAACGCGAGCCTCTTAAACAAATTTCTTTACTACCAGCTTCTAGTCCATAAAGCTTAGTTCCTCACGTTTATTCATCCATCGAGAGGTCGCTAGTAGTCAGCGCCTCTCTTATTAAACGTTGGGCATCTGTTTCGCTATACTTTTTCAACGCGTGATTTAATTCAAGGGGAGAGATGCCCTGTTTGATATTTTGCTAACCTTATACTGAACTTGGTATCTAATTACTCATTTTCACCATAGGAATGGGTGAAACGGAAGATGAAAATTGTAGATCGAACATTTAGCATTTCGGTCTACATTGAAATAGGAGTACTAAACAGAGTGTATCACCCTTACTCAGCTTTTGGTTTCAACCCTTGAGTCAAACCATTGACATCACCACCTTGTAAGCCCAATTCATTTATTAAGTTATCAATCAAAGGCGCTTGTGAGCGATAGCGTAGCGCGCTATTCACCACTTGATCAGACAAAGAAGTTTGAGCATTTTCAACAGAAGCATTACTGTAACTCGGTTGAATTTCAACCTAAATTGCCAACATTATTATAGGCGAAAAAATACGCAATGATTGGGGTGATCATTGCGTAGAACAACGAATCTGTAAAAACAGTTTCGGTTTAAGGAGAAATGTCGTGAGGTTCATATGATGTAACCTACATAACGAATAATAGAGATAGTTAAGAAATTCTTCATCGCTATTAGCGTTAATAAGTGTTACTTCACGTTAATAGGGTAAAAGCATGTGAATGATAGTGAATACATTAGTAATTCTAAAAAATTAATACTATGGATTAAATAAGCATAAAAAAAGCCCCGAAAGGCTTTTTAGTTTTTAAAGGAATTAGAATTTAAATAATCCTAAACCGTCTTTAACTTCATCTAAGGTCTGTTGAGTAATAAGACGACACTTATCTGTACCTTGACGTAAAACATCCATAATGTAATCAGGATCTTTAGCAAGTTCTTCACGACGTTCACGGATAGGGGTAATCAATTCTTTCAAAACACCTTCAAGACGCTTTTTAACAGTTCCATCACCTAGACCACCGCGACGATAATGCGCTTTTAATTCTTCAACTTCTTCTTTATTTGGATCAAATGCATCTAAGTAAGTAAATACAATGTTTCCTTCAACCTGACCTGGATCTTCAATACGAAGATGATTTGGATCGGTATACATTGCATTTACAGCTTTTTTAATGTCTTTATCAGAAGCATTTAAAACAATGGTATTGCCTAATGATTTAGACATTTTTGCCTTGCCATCAAAACCTGGTAAACGTGCCATATTTGAAAGCAAAGCTTTACATTCAGGCAAAAGGTCTTGGCCAATTTGACGGTTTATTCGACGTACAATTTCATTGGTTTGTTCAATCATTGGAATCTGATCTTCACCCACTGGAACCACAGTCGCTTTGAAAGCAGTAATGTCAGCAGCTTGTGCAACAGGGTAGCAGAGGAAACCAGCCGGAATGTCACGCTCGAAACCACGCATTTGAATTTCAGACTTAATGGTCGGGTTACGTTCTAAGCGCGCAACCGTCACGAAGTTAAGATAGAGCATGGTGAGCTCATTCAGGGCTGGCAAGCATGATTGTACGCAAATCGTGGTTTTTGTTGGATCAATGCCTACAGCTAAATAATCTAGAGCAACTTCCAAAATATTGCGACGGACTTTATCTGGATTATCTGCATTATCTGTTAATGCTTGAGCATCTGCTAATAAGAGATGTTGATGATGGCTATCCTGTAAACCTACACGAGAACGCAAAGAACCGACAAAATGCCCAAGATGAAGTTGTCCGGTTGGGCGGTCGCCTGTCAAAATAATTGGACGCTGATCAACATTACTCATTATTTATTCCACTGTCTTATTGGCTTAATCAGGGGTAGTAAGCCCTGCAATATAAAAGATTGGCATTATTGTACGGGAAATAAAAAAAATTCGTCAGCGATTGGGTAAACTTTTCTTAAAATAATATTGTGAATTTATTCAGTAAAATTACAGAAATTCAAAAAAATCATCTTACAATAGCGTAATAAATACAAACTTGGATAAGAAATGGCAAGTGGCTTACTTTTATTACTAGATGATATTGCAACAATTTTAGATGACGTTGCTTTAATGAGCAAAATGGCAGCAAAGAAAACTGCTGGAGTTTTAGGTGATGATTTAGCCTTGAATGCTCAGCAAGTCACAGGTGTTCGTGCAGATCGTGAGCTTCCTATTGTTTGGAAAGTGGCTAAAGGCTCGTTTGTTAATAAACTTATTTTAGTTCCCTTAGCACTATTAATTAGTGTGATTGCGCCTTGGCTCATTAATCCACTATTAATGTTGGGAGGCTTATTTTTATGTTATGAGGGAGTGGAAAAAGTTCTTCATACCATTATGCATAAAAAGTCCTCTACTCCTGAGGAGGCCAAAGCAGAGCTTGAAAACGAAGAATTAGATTTAGCAACATTTGAAAAAGATAAAATCAAAGGTGCTGTTCGCACTGACTTTATTTTATCTGCAGAAATTGTTGTGATCTCTTTGGGTACCGTTGCTACCGCTACCTTAATGACTAAAGTAAGTGTACTCAGTATTATCGCAGTTGTGATGACAATTGGTGTTTATGGCTTGGTTGCCATGATTGTTAAGATTGATGATCTTGGATTATATCTAACAGATCAAACGGCATCTTTTAAGCAGACTTTAGGTCGTGGCTTGCTCGCATTTGCACCTATTTTGATGAAGTTACTTTCTATTGTCGGCACTATTGCAATGTTTTTGGTAGGGGGAGGGATCATTAATCATACTATTCCTTTACTACATCATTTAACTGAAAATACAGTGGACCATGTTGAGACTATCCCAGCGGTAGGAAATATCATTGGTGCTTTAACACCGACGCTGGTTAACTTTGTAATAGGACTAGTTGCTGGTGCAATTGTTCTATTAATTGTGAGCTTAATACAAAAAATGTGGCCAAAAAAAGCATCGGGTTCATGATGCCATTCTAAAATAAGAGGGAAATTATGCGCTGGAAAGGTCGTCGAATTAGTACCAATGTTGAAGATCGTCGAGGTGGTGGCGGTGTTAGAGCAGGTGGTATTAGCATTATTGGTTTGGTTGTTGCATTTGTTGCGTGGAAGTTTTTTGGGGTTGATCCCCAACAGGCTTATCAGGCAACTCAGCAGGTCACTGCATCACAACAGTCAAATGCAACTGCACCAGAAAGTTTAACAGCCGAGCAAAAAGAAGCCTCTGATTTTGTTGGAACTGTTTTGGCTGATACAGAAGATACGTGGACTCCTATATTTAAACAGTTAGGTAAAACCTATACGCCGCCAAGATTGGTGTTGTTTAGTGGAATGATTCAGTCAGGGTGTGGTACTGCCCAATCAGCAATGGGGCCATTTTATTGTCCGGCAGACCAGAAGGTTTATATCGATACAGAATTCTTTAAAGATATGCGTCAGCAAATGGGAATTTCTGGTGAGCAAAACCAATCTGAACTTTCCAGACAAGATCAGGCAGGCGATTTTGCTCAAGCTTATGTTGTCGCACATGAGGTAGGGCATCATGTTCAAACTTTGCTTGGTATTTCTTCACAAGTACAACAAGCCCGTGCACAAGCAAGCCAAACAGAGGGTAATCAATTATCTGTTCGCCAAGAATTGCAAGCCGATTGTTTAGCTGGTATTTGGGCGAGTCATAATCAGCAACGTACTCAATTTTTAGAGCAAGGTGACATTGAAGAAGCGATGGATGCTGCTCAAAAAATTGGAGATGATTATTTACAGAAGCGCTCTACTGGTCAGATTGTTCCAGATAGCTTTACTCATGGTAGTAGTGAACAGCGAATGCACTGGTTTCAGGTTGGTTTAAAAACTGGCGATATTAACCAATGTGATACTTTTAATAATCCAGTTTAAGATTTTATAGGGTGAGTCTTGTTAAACATATTTAAGAAGCTCATCCATTTTCTTTAGATCATAACTATAAATAATGTTAAGAAATTTAACAGAGTGATAGATTGTTCAATCAATTCGTTAAACTTGTGTCCTAGTTTTTGTTTTTAAGATTATGGCATTGTTAATGCCAGCTTTTTTGTTCAGTTTGGTCGATCTAGCAAAGTTTCTTTTATTTGGTCGTTGACCCAGAAGAAGGGTATTCATGGGTAATTTTTTCTACTACAAGCACTTACAGTGGTTTTTGCGCTCTCAATAGCCACCACGATTTTTAATAAGCGTATTTTAGGCTTTCCACAGGCTATTGGTGTACCTCTGGTTTCGGCAATTTTTGTCTTTATTTTGCAATGGGGGGCTAGTCTGTTAAATGGTAACGAATTTATTACCATCAATATCCACCATATTGAGGAAGTAGTACGCAATATCGACTTCTACGATTTTTTAATTAATGGTGTGATCTGTTTTATTCTAACTTCTTCAGCACTTAAATTTAAAATTTCTGATTTAAGAAGTTACTGGAAGCAAATCAGTATTTTGGCCACCATTGCATTAGTCATTTGCGCCGTTTTATTTGGTGGATTGCTCTATGGGTTTCAACTACTAGTTGGATATCATGTGCCAATTCTGGTGCTTTTACTTTTAGGTGCAGCTTTAGGAGCAACAGACCCTATTGGTATTAAAGGTGTACTGAGTTCGATTCGTGCGCCGCATCATCTAATTGTTAAACTAGAAGGCGAGTCACTATTTAATGATGCAATGTGTATTGCATTATTTATGACCTTGCTCAATGTTTTACAAGGTGAACATTTCTCGTTGATAGCGACACTAGAAGCTTTACTCTATGAAATCGTTGTTGCGGTCGGGATTGGTTGGGCATTTGGGGTAGGGGTGTTACGTCTATTACGTGGTAAACACGAAATGGAGTCTCTGATTCTCACAACAGCTTTGCTCGCGAGTGGAGCATATTTGGTTGCTTTGTTTGCACATGCATCAGCACCAATCGCTTGTGTAATTGGCGGTTTAATTGTTGGAAACAAATGGAAAGAAATACGCGAAGAGCGAGAGATTCAAGAAGTTAATCATTTTTGGCATACCGTAGAAGGAATCATCAACTCATTCCTGTTTACTTTAATTGGCTTAGAGTTATTTATTCTTGATTTAAACTTTAGCCTAATTTTAGGTGGTATTGTTGCATTCTTTATACTTCATATCTCTCGTTTTGCTGCCAACTTTATGGCTTTTGCCTTTTTCCCGAACATGCGGAAAATGAAAAGTTATAATGGTAGTCTAACGATTCTATCTTGGGGTGGGGTACGAGGCGGAATTTCGCTTGCATTAATTTTGGCAGTTGCCAATATTCCTGCATTAAGTCCATATAGCAGTATTCTGATTGGCTATACGTTTATTAGTGTATTGTTATCAGGCATCGTATGTGGTCTGGGTCTGCCGGCTGTGATGAATGCTTTCTATTACAATCCGAATGAAGAAACCGAAGGTTTAAAAGGTCTATATCAAAGATTGTGTCATAAGATGAATCGGAGAGGCTTTCAATATATTGTTGGAGAGGATGCACTGGGTAGAGAAACGATTACCGTTTTTAATCCGGATATTCTGGTAGACCAAAAAACTGAAGATGGAATTGCAACAATGCATGACCCAAATAAGTTACAAGAAGTAAAACGATTTGAGAGTCCTGATAATTTCTAAATATTTGCAGTTTTAAATTTTATAAGATATTTAAAAATTAGGTTTTAGTGTAATAGTAAAATATTACCTAAAGCCTTTTTTTTCTATATATATCATTAATAATATATTTTATTTTATTAAGATATTAATAATTGTTATATGAATATTTTAATTAAATGACATTTCAACAAATGGTAAATAATAAAATATTAAATTTGTTTTATATATAAAACATTTAATGCGATTTTTAGTTAAATTAACATAAGAAAAACCTAATAAAGACTTATATATAATTTGTATTAATTAAAAATTTTTCTATAGGTACTTTAGTATTTGTTTTTTTTATTTTAAAGTGTTTAATGTAAAAATGATCACATTACTTAATGTTTTTAAGTTGTAGGTCAAAAACTTGAAAACATTAAGTAAAAAGAATTATACATAAAATCATTTAAATCAATAATATAAAAGGAATACAGATATGCCTGAAATACAAATAATTGCCAAGGATAGTCACGACACCTTGTCAACCATCAAGGGAACTTCTGCGAAACTTTCAGAAGCGTCAGTCGTATTGGTAAAAGTGGCTGCCAGTGATGTATTGGTAGTGAATAGGGAGGGAACCAATGCAGTCATTCGCCTTAAAAACGGCGAAACTATTGTTATTGAAGGCTTCTTTAGTGGAACAGCTGAGCCTAAAGATAACAGCCTTGTTTTTCAAGACGAAAATGGACAGTTAATCTGGGCAAAATTCAAAGATGCTGAGAATGATGCAGACGCCGATGCTGATGCCGATGCTGATGCCGACAGTGATGTTGAACCCCAAGCACTCGTAGCTGAAGATTTACCAGCTGCTTTACCTGCAGAAGCACCACAAGAGTTAGTGTCTGATGTTATTTATCAGCCTATTTCTTCAATTGAACCATTGCTTTATCACGATGCGGGCATAAACCCATGGTTATGGGCTATCCCGTTAGTTGCGGGTGGTATCATTGCCGCAGCATCAAACAGTGATAGCGATGATGACGACTCTTCAACACCTACCGACACAACACCACCAAATACAGATGGGGTAACTTTCTCAGTTAATCCTGTTACTTCAGATAATGTAATCAACTCATCAGAAGCAGCTGGTAACGTTACGATTACTGGTGTTCTTAAAAATATTCCAACAGATGCAGCGAATACGGCCGTTACAGTTGTTATTAATGGGGTAACTTATAATGCAACTGTAGACAAAACAGCGGGTACATGGACAGTAAGCGTACCAGGTAGTGGTTTAACAGCTGATGCAGATAAAACCATTGATGCTACTGTAACGTTTACAGATGCGGCAGGTAATAGCAGCACTGTTAAAGATACTCAAACTTATACAGTTGATACCACAGCGCCAGCAGCACCAGTGATTGACCCGGTTAACGGGACAGATCCAATTACAGGTACAGCAGAACCTGGTTCAACAGTGACAGTAACTTATCCTGATGGCAGCACAGCAAGTGTAGTTGCAGGACCGGATGGTAACTGGACTGTGCCAAATCCAGGTCTCAATGATGGCGATGAAGTTGAAGCGATTGCTACGGACCCGGCAGGCAACCCATCATTGCCGGGCACAGCTATTGTTGATGCAGTTGGTCCGAATACAGATGGGGTAACTTTCTCAGTTAATCCTGTTACTTCAGATAATGTAATCAACTCATCAGAAGCAGCTGGTAACGTTACGATTACAGGTGTTCTCAAAAACGTTCCGGCAGATGCGGCAAATACAGCCGTTAC
>NZ_JAVQNR010000045.1:0-29403 GCF_031799005.1 Acinetobacter sp. V102_4
ATCAACTTGTCCTGTAACAGCTGCTTGAGTATTTACCGCATAACCAGCAACCATTAATGCAGCAAGAAGTGATTTCTGAATTTTTTTCATATACATAACCTACATATAAATAATATAATGCTTGAACTTGTAGAACAAAAAAGAATCAGCTCAATAAATAAAATATATAAAATTTATTTTATTACTAAAACAAATCAATTATTTACCATTGTGTGATCCTTTTCACAATTTAGTAAAATTTATTTAACTTGTATACGCATATTACAAAAGAACAATCTTTCTTATTTAAAATTTAGATTAAAAAATAATAATGAAATCGACTAAAACATCTAAGCTTCTTTTCAAATAACCATATTTCTGCATTTCAAAAAATAAAAATACACACACAAAAAACAGATTTATCTTTAAAATACAGCAAATTAAATAAGCAGAAAAATTAGACAGATTTATAATAAAAAAAATAGGTATTCCGACCTATTAATTCGCCTCAAAAGAAAGCCAAATAAGTCGATCGACCTATTTTAAAACTCATTCTAAACAGCTCGACCTACAATTTAATTTACAGGTCAATTGACCGAAAATAACATTAATAAATTGTTAAGATTTTATTTATATTTTTATTAACTCATAGTTTAAAATGCCGCTTTATTTTTTAATTTTAATTAAAGGTTGGATGATGATCAAAATTGATACTTTTGATAAAATAGAGAAAAAAAGTCTTTTACCACCATTAAAGGGCACGTAAGAATAAAGCAAATCTTAAGTAACGCTGAAATAATTTTTCTTACTAAAGGTTATTCTGGTCTTAGTATGAGAGGAGTTGCAAGCCAAGCCAACATAACCTTAAGCACATTGCAACACTACTTTAAAAATAAGGATATTTTATTACAAGCCTTATTAAATAAGCTAATTAGTGACTACAAGAGTCGCATTGAACACTTAATAACCATGAATCTCACCGAACTCCCACTCAATCGATTTATGAATATTATTACCAATATATTTCATGAGATAGAAAAGCCAAAAGTTACAAAAATTTTTAAAGAATTTTTCTCTATTTCAGATCATTTACCTTATGTACATGATGCATTAAGAATCATACAAAATTATAATTTTGATCTCATGTATAAAATAATTTTACCAATACATGATGAAATATCCTCAAAAGAATATAGAGATAGGGCTATTATTATAATCACTCTATTGAATGGTTATTTAGTTCAATATTCCAACAATAATAAAAATGAATGCCATAAAGATTTTATAAGAAATATTCTTTTAAAGAACATATCAAAATTAGTAAGTGAACCATAAGCTACAAAACATAGGAGTACACTCCTCCTATGTTCTCATTTTTTTTACCAGCGGCTCAAAATATTGCTTTCAAATCAAACGAATTGAGAAGCATATGTCCAAATGTAAAATAGACTTCATCAATACCTCTTGAAGAAAGAAATGAACCTCAAGATAATAGGTCAAACCTAATCTAAAGAAAATTTTAAACTCTTAAAGTAATTTCAATGAAAAATATTAATATCTTCAAATTTATAAACCTTGTGCTAGTCTTTTTATGGTTTTATCAAGGTCTCGTTCCAAAATTTCTATTTCTTAATTCTGATGAAATTTTTGTATGGCAATGGCTAGGACTATCACTCGAAAACGCAAAACTTGCAGGCCATGCAAGTGGAATAGCTGAAATGATTTTTGGTTTATGTTTTCTCTTTACTGCACATAAATATATTCATTATTTAAGCATTTTGGGTTTGCTTGGGCTGCTTCTTTTAATTGGTTTTTTAATACCCTCTACCCTGATCTTGCCCTACAACCCTATCGTAATGAATCTTTCGATGATAAGTTTATCTATTGTCTATCTCATCTTATTAAATGAGCTAAATTAACTCACAGCCATTCATGTAACTATTTTTAAAGATTTTATATAGAGAGTGCAATGAGTTTACCCAAAACTGAAGTTTGCAGTGTGGTCATTACAGGCAGTACAAAAGGTATTGGTTTAGCCCTTGCCCATGCTTTTTTAGATCTTGGATGTTCAGTTGTCATTGCTGGACGAAACCCAGAGCATCTTAAGCAGGCTCTTTCTCATTTAGAAGCTCATTTCAATAAAGAAAAATTCATTGGCCTATGTTGCGATGTGACTCAAGTGTCTGATGTGCAAACCCTATGGGATGGTGCAATTGAGCGCTTTGGGCAAATCGATGTGTGGATTAATAATGCAGGAAGCTGCCACCCCACCAAAGACTTTATCGACCTTCAGCCAGAAGAGTTAAACGCGGCTGTTTCAACTAATATTTTAGGCACGATGTTGGGTTCGCAAGTGGCTTTAAAGGGAATGCTTAAACGAGGTTATGGTCAAATCTTTAATATGGAAGGTTGGGGAAGCAACGGCGAATGGAGTGCAGGCATGACGCCTTATGCAACTACAAAACGGGCCGTAAGTTATTTCAGTAAAGCACTTTATAAAGAAACAAAATCGACTCCAATTTTAACTGGCACACTTAGCCCGGGCATGGTCGCAACAGACCTATTAGTTTCTTCTTGGACCAATGGCAACATCCAAAACTGGAAAAAGATGAAACGGTTATTTTTCTTTGTGATTGACCCGCCAGAAGTTGTTTGTGCGTATTTAGCAAAACAAATTATTCAAAACAAAAAAGCCAACCGACACATCGCTTGGATCACGCCGTGGAAGCTTTTTCTTAGATTTTTGCAACCTTATTACTGGCGTAGAAACCCCGTTAAAGGCACAGCCTTAGAGCATTTGTAGTCGGGTTTAGCGCTTTAAGCTCTTTTCACCATAAAATTGTTCAGTAGAAGTTCTTCTAAAGAGAGCTTTTACTGAACTTTATACTCATCAAGAATCGTTATCTGAGCTATCTTCTTTATTTAAAATACGCCCTTCCCGTTTTGGTCGAATCAATGGCGCTGTTGGTCGTGGATGATGGGTATGTGTATATTGCATACCTACTCCCGCATTTACGTCATCTGCTGCGATTTCAGTTTCAAAGCGCTCATTATCAAGATCTCGAATTTCCTCAGTAATTCTTTCTACTTCGTCTCCATCCACACCGAGTTCTTGTAAAATTACTCCCCCAAACTTAATCGCAGATTCAAACGTTTCACGGATCATGAAGTCTACTTTTTGTTTGACTAAATGCAGTGAGTGCTCGCGGTCATATGAACGGACTAATAATTTCGCTAAAGGAAATTCATGTGTGACGAGTTCTACAATTCTATTGGTTGTCTCTTTACTGTCTACACACACCACAATCGCTTGTGCTGTTGCAGCGCCAGAAGCATGTAGAATATCTAAGCGGCAGCCATCGCCATAATAAATTTTAAAACCAAATTTTTCAGCGTTTCGAATCATGTCCGTATTATTATCAATAATGGTGACGTCTACCCCTCTTGCCAATAATAATTGACTGGTGACCTGTCCAAAGCGTCCAAATCCAATCATTAAAACGCTACCGCTTAAGCCCTCGGCAATATTGACGTTTTCTAACGAAACATTCGCTTTAAATTGAGTGAACCGTTTAAAAATAATACCTACAATTGGAGTCAACACCATTGAAAGCACAACAATAGCGGTAAGATTAGATTTAATTGTACCGTCAATGACTTGGGCACTTAATGCAGCAGAGAAAAGTACAAAGGCAAACTCTCCGCCCTGAGCCATGAGTAAGGCACGGTCCAACGCTTCAGTATGAGGGCTTTTAGTTATTCGGGCGACAATATAAATCATGAGAGCTTTGGCAAGCATGAGGGCAATTACACCACTGACAATGAGTTGCCAGTTTTGAGCAACCACTGATAAATCCAATGACATGCCAACCCCAAGGAAAAACAGGCCCAGCAAGATTCCTCGGAATGGTTCAATATCAGCTTCAATTTGATGTCTAAAGGTTGATTCAGATAAAAGCACACCCGCTAAGAAAGCACCCATCGCCATGGACAAACCGCTGACTTGCATGAGCAACGCTGCACCCAACACAACCAATAAGGCGGCGGCAGTCATTACTTCTCGGGCTTTAGCCGCAGCCAAGAGTCTAAATAATGGATTAAGTAACCAATAACCTGCGGCAATAAGACCTGCAATTGCGATTAAACCAATGCCTATATTTTCTAAACGTACAGATGTGCTTTCGACCACATGATTAGGTGCCATAAAAGCGACAATAGCGAGCAATGGTACAATCAGTAAATCTTCAAATAATAAGATGGCTACAATTTTTTGCCCACGAGGCTGAGTCAAGTCACCCCGATCGCCCAATAACTGCATCACAATAGCAGTCGACGTTAATACAAAACCTGCTGCACCAATAAACGCAACTTGCCATGTAAAACCAAATAACAGTCCGACGCCAGTCAAAGCCAGTGCGCAAATGATGATCTGTAGTGTGCCAAGACCAAAAATTTCGCGTCTAAGGCTCCATAAATGTGACGGCTGCATTTCCAAACCAATCAGAAATAGGTACATCACAATTCCCAACTCGGCAATATGTAAAATTGCAGTGGAATCTTGGAAAAAAGCAAAACCGAATGGGCCAATAATCAGACCCGCAATTAAATAACCTAATACTGAACCTAAACCAATACGTTTAAAAATAGGGACTGCAATTACAGCCGCCGCCAATAAAACCACAGGGGCAACCAAGCTAATTGAATGTGCTTCTGCGCTCATACATTTCTCATTTTATTTATCTGCAATTTATTCTATGTGAAACTATGTTTAAGGGCGATTATTAGTTTTGAGAAAAAGAATCCATAAAAAAAAGCCCTGACGGGCTTTTTTTGATTAAACAACGAATTTCAACATCAGCTGAATAACCGTTGCATTAATTAAGTCGACAAAGAATGCGCCACAAAGCGGAACAATTAAAAATGCCTTATGCGATGGTCCATACATGTTCGTAATCGCCTGCATATTAGCAACCGCTGTTGGTGTTGCGCCCATACCAAAACCACAGTGCCCTGCTGACAACACCGCTGCATCATAGTTTTTACCCATCACACGGAAGGTCACAAAAGCAGCATATAACGCCATCGTAATGGTTTGAGCACCTAAAATCACCACAAGTGGCCCAGCCAAATCTGCAAGTTGCCAAAGCTTTAAAGAAAGCAGTGCCATTGCTAAATAAAGTGATAATGATGCATTACCAAAAACATCAATCGCACGGTCAAAAATATCAATTTTTAAGACACTTTCTAAGATGTTTCTTAAAATTACACCGCCACCCAGCGCCCAAACGAAGGTTGGTAACTCAAACCAAGTTCCCTTACTAAAGCCTGTCATAAATTCAGCAAATGCCAAACACGCTGCGAACATACCCAATGTAGTAATTGCATTGTCGGCTGTAATTAAACGAACTTGATGAGGGTTTTCAAACGGCGCAAGATCATCAGAATTTTGTTCAACATGACCATCACGCTGTTGGATTTCAGCATTAGTTTTTGGTTGAGCAAGGCTATAACGATTGATAAGCAATTTTGCTAATGGGCCACCAATCACACCACCAATAATTAAACCAAAAGTCGCACTCGCCATCCCTAAAGCTAAAGCACCCTGAATACCATGCTGAGTTTCTAAAATGTCACCCCAAGCTCCAGCAGTACCATGACCACCTGTTAAGGTAATAGAACCGGCAATTAAGCCAATGAGTGGGTCAAGACCGAGCAACGTCGCAAGACTCATGCCTACCGCATTTTGCACCACAATGAAAGATGCTACACAGACTAAGAAGATAACCAAAGCCATACCGCCTTCTTTAAGCTTCATAAAATTGGCACTTAAACCAATAGAAGCAAAGAATACGAGCATAAAGCTGGTTTGTAATTCGCTACTAAAAACAATGCTATATCCCCATATGGTATGGACAAGTAGCGAGACGACCGCAGCAACCAAACCGCCTGCTACAGGTTCGGGAATATTGTAGCGTTTTAAAAAATCAATTCGATTAACAAGAAAGCGGCCCAATAATAGAACGATGACCGCCGAAATTAGTGTATAAAAACCATTAAAAACAAATTCCATATATACTACTTTCTAATTACATTCCTAACGGATTGTAAAATAATTATATTTTATTTTTTAATATGTAAAAAAAACACAAATAAACTTTACAAAATTACCCTAGCAATCAATTTTCACGATTCTTAAGAAAAACTTAAATTTTTAAATATTTTATACAAAATTACCCCATACATTTAAGTTAATTATTTAATTTCAATAATCTAGTCCAAAATACTCTTAATTAAAAATAATTACCCCTTGATACCTTAAGCAAAAAATCCTGTCTTTTAAGTCACTGAACTTAGCTCTCATTCCCTTTAATATCCTTAAAAGACCAGCTCGTTATTGTTCTGGGCAACATCTTTATAGGTTTTATGTTCAATGAGTTTATTGCTTAAAGTTCGTCAGAACGTTCCACAGCTACAGTCCATTAAAAAATCTCTTCAGACACGTGCTGGTCAAAAAATACCTCACATGCTGATCAATGCATCGGATCTATTTTTTAGAGGTCCTCAAATTGCCTTGTCAGGAAAAACGCCCTTTGACGTGATTTATAAGCATGAAATTATTAGCTTACGGCATTATAGAAATGAGACGAATACCTCTACACCTAAACACCGTGTACCGTTAGTTATCGTTCCGCCGCTAGCAGTCAACATGCTCATTTATGATTTGTTTCCTACTCGCAGTTTTGTACGTTTCTTTTTAGCACAAGGTTTTGATGTATATCTGATTGACTGGGGCGTGCCCACCCGACACCAAGCAAAATACAATTTCGGCACCTACATTAAAGTCTTTATGCCTGAAATGTTAAAGCAGGTCCGCTTGCACAGTGGTCAGCAACAGCTTTCTTTACATGGCTGGAGTTTAGGCGGTGCACTGTCACTCTGCTATACCGCATTATTTAAAGACAAAGATATTAAAAACCTAATTATTTTAGCTTCCCCTATCGATACGCATAAAGCTGGTTATATGGGCAAACTCTATGGCAGCTTAACCAAACCTGCCCAATGGGTTCGCAAACATACGCCGTTTCGTATTCGCCACCATGTGCCAAGTAAGGCATTTCATATTCATGGATGGCAAAACACACTAGGCTTTAAATTAACTGACCCGATTGGAAATCTAAAAACGTATTGGGAACTTTTTAAAAATCTCGATAACCGAGAATTTATTATTGACCACGCAACTTCTAGTTCATTTATCGATAACATGCTGGCGTATCCGGGTGGAGTCATGCGCGACATCATCCTTCGTTTCTGGATTGATAATGAATTATCCAACGGTGTAGTGAAATTCGGTGAACTTACAGCCTATTTAAAAGATATTGAATGTTCGGTGTTAGCACTGGGGGGTAGTACGGACATTATTGTGACCGCTGATGCTGTTAAGCCACTCATGGATTTAATTAGCAGCCAAGATAAAACGTTTAAGGTCGTACCGGGTGGACACATGGGTGTCGTTTCCGGAAGCCAAGCACCTACGGCGGTTTGGCCTGAAATAAGTACTTGGTTAGTTGAGCGTTCAGGTTAGTTCGTTTAAACAATATTGGGAACCAGCGTAGCCAAGCTATCCGCTGGTTTTTATTATTGTGGTGATTCACTCTTAAGCTTTAAAGTAAAAATTAATAATTCCATATTCAAAGATGTTAAATATCCAGTACCAACTTATCCGAACGAGGCAAACTGTTGCAGGTGGTAATTCGAAAATCTGGTTGTGCCTTGTATTGATCTAAAGTAGTAACACCTTGTAGCTTATTACAGACACAAGCACGGCATAACCCTCTTTCACATCCCGATGGAATATTAACACCAGCCAAACGTGCAGCTTCTAATAGCGTTGTCCCGCCATCAACCACAATCTCAATACCACTCCGTGCAAAGTGGATAACATGATCTTTACCATCAGTTGGGTGCTCTACTACCGGAGGGGTAAAACTCTCTGTATGAAATTGTATTTCAGGTAATCCTAAATCCAGTAACATAGATTTTGAGGCAGTAATAAATCCTGGTGGAGCACAAACATACACTTCATGTGCTGTTATATCGGGAACAACTTTAGCTAGTAATTCAGCACTTAGTTTCGCCTGATACATTTGCCCTGAAATCAGATAATTAGGGTCTATCTCATTACATATAAAATGCACATCAAAACCAGATAAGTTGGCAACTTCACGTAATTCATGTTCAAAAATAATAGATCTCTCATTACGGTTAAAATAAAGTAACTTAACTTGGCTATGTGGAGCTTCACGTCGTGCCTTACGTAACATACTCAAAATTGGTGTAATCCCAACACCACCCGCAAGGAAAACGATCTGTTTAGGTACGTCTTTCATTATAAAATCGGGAGAGGCCTGCGGTACTCCTACCAAAATCATATGTGAATTTTTCTTAATATGATCATTGATATAATTCGAAACACGTCCGCCCTCTACACGTTTGACGGCAATTTCCAAACAATTATCAGCCTCGTGACTGTCTCTTAACAAACTATATTGTCGAACCAGACTTTCATCTTCGACGTCAACCCGTACGGAAATAAATGCACCAGCTTCCCAAGTTACGCCCTCCCATCCTTGAGGTTTTTCAAAACGTATCATTAATGCCTGATTTCCTGCTTGCGGAAAAACAGCGAGGACCTTAACAGGTACATTATAAAAACGAGGCTTATTTAAATACGTCATGTTATCTGGCAGTTTATATTGGGCTCCATATACAACTCGACGTAATAACTCCTTAGGATTTTTTAGGATTTTAAAAAAATTTCCTCTTTCTTGCTCGCCTACAGGACTCGCCAATTTGAGTATATTGACCATCATATCTGGCACAACATCTTCAAGAGACATAACATTGTAAGGTAAGCCATGCTGCAAACAGATTTCTTTAACAAAGGGCTGGATTTCTCTTTGACGATTACATGGTAGATCTGGAAATAAATGATGCTCTAAGTGCGTGTCCAATCCACCATAAAACACATCAAATGCAGGTGGATTATCGAATTTAACTTCCTCTTTCAACAATGTTTTAAAATAATTATCAAGTTGGGCATAAGGCGTAAAATTACTCGTTGCTAAAATTTGACGGCGAAAATATTCTTCTTCTGTTTCACTCAATCCTGGGTCACTAAATAACTCAACATTGGGTGAATGGTGTTCCAGAAATAAGACTGCAACCGTCAAATCATATCCCAAAACTGTACTCAGATAATTTCCAAAAAATGTCGGCAATATCCGATGAGGAGAGACCGAAAGAGGATCTTTCCAAAAATGCTGAGCAATATATTTTTTTGTCAGTTTTAAGGTTTGTTCAATGGTGGTTCGACTAAGTACTTTACGCCCTTCTGTTTTAGCGGCTGATGCTCCAGTAAAAAGAGAAAATACAAGATTAGGAGTTGTTAATAATAAAACCCATAACAGTGGAAGTTGCAAAGTATGGTGACCATACCATGGCTGACCTGGTTTAATGCGTAAAAAGGAATATCCCAAATCATGGTCTACGCCAACAATATTAGTAAAAGGATGGTGATTTTGATGATGCATCACACGCCATTCATAAGGATCCACCATAAAATTCCAAACCCAACGTTCAGAATGGAAAGAACCTGCATTTGGCAAATGATCATAACTACCATGCATGATGTTATGACCAAGTTCAGAAAACTCAAGTAATGTATGCAATGCACCTAATATCGCGCCACGCATTATGGCATTAGGTTTTCCACCTTGTTGGATCAACTCATTACTACGCGCTTTAATAGCTTGAGAGTAAGCGGCAACATTTCTGATATGTTCTAGGTCTGCATCACCAACTTTTGCTTTAGTTTGATCATATAAAGCTTTTAAAGCTGCCGTTAAACTTTCGTGCTTGCCGTCTTTATTATTTAGCATTTTATATATCCCTATCGGATTTGATCCTATCCGAAAAGATATAAAGTTTTGAACATTAGCAGAATGACTTTATACTACCAAACTTGACATTTCATGACACATAAAGCATGTCTATACAATTATATTGGGATTTTCCTCGCAGTATCAGTGCTATTCGCATATTGCTTATGATAGGTCAGCAATATGGTTTAACACCTGAAAGTTGTATTGAAAACACGCATATTTCTTTGGATGATTTATCGCAACCTAACTTTGAGATAAAAGCAGAACAAGAATTTTTAGTTATTCGAAATTTACTTAAACTACTAGATCCTACACTTCCCTTGAGTATAGAAGCAGGTCTAAGGCACCATACAACCACATTTGGTGCATGGGGTTTTGCCATTCTTAGTAGTCAGACAATGAAAGAAGCCTTACATTTTGCTATGCGATACTTTCAACTTAGTTCTATTTTTTGCAATTTAGAAGTTATTCAGGAAGATATATATACATTACTAATTTTTGATCATAGTCAATTACCTAATGACTTAGCGTGTTTTCTGGTTGAAAGAGATCTTATAACTGTTATATCAATTCAACGAGATGTCTTGCCTATACAGTTTCCTGTAATGAGCATTAATATTGCTTTACCTGCACCTGTGTATGCCGATAAATTTCCCGAATTAACGGGATATCCAATTCAATTTAATCAACCACGTAGCTGTATTATCTTTGAAAGCAGTTTGCTTGATTTACCATTACCTCAAGCAGACCCATTTATTCGTGCACGATATGAAGAAGAATGCCAACAACTTTGGACGCGAAGAAGTTCTCTAGGCAGCTATAGCCAAAAGGTCAGAAATATTTTACTCCAACAACCCTCACAAATGCCCAGAATTGATGAAATGGCAGCCCATCTTCAAGTCAACCTCAGAACATTACAACGTCATCTCGCAATTGAAGGAGTTACCTATGAACAGCTTATAGATGACATTCGTAAAGACTTAGCCGAAGACTTACTCAAAACCACCAATTTAACAGTTGAAGAAGTTGCCATTCAATTGGGTTATTCCGAAGTTTCAGCATTTTCCAGAGCCTTTAAACGTTGGAAAGGCATTTCTCCCCGAAATTTTAGGTGGCAAAAATAAATTTATATTTAATATTTTAATGCTTATCCACGCCAGCTCCAGTAAGCAAACTCGTAGCATAATTCATAATTAATAAGACTAAATTATTCGCTTTTTCTTCTGATTCAGCCAAACGCCCTTCCAATAAAAGATGAGATAGGCCATGTACAAGGCTACAACTCAACATTGCTAATACTTCAACTTGAGCGTCATTTTCATCCACACCCAATATTGAAGCAGTTAATTGATGTAACTGAGTATATGTATTACCCACTGCCTCTTTTAACTCAAGTGCTTCATTCTTTTGTAAGTCAGGATTAAACATCAAGGCAAAGAGATTTCGATTATTTTTTGCAAAGTTAATATAGGCTAAACCAAATAATTTTAACGCCTCGGGCTGAGAATTAGCATCTTGCAACGTTTGGCTTTGCTCCTCTTGCAAGAGCTTAAATCCTTTGGCTGCCAATGCTGCTAAAAAGCTCTCTTTATTTTCGAAATGCCGGTATACCGCATTTCCGCTTACCCCAATTTGTCTCGCCATTTCTCGAAAACTAAGGCTCTCGGCATCACTATTTTTTAGGTGAGCTAATCCTGCATCTAATAATTCTTCACGCACATTTCCATGATGATAATTTGATTTTTGAGATTGTATAGAAGGCATGTTGACACCGCGCACATATTACAAGCATAATGTGTGCACTGAACACATTATGCTTTATTGTTGTTTAATTCACACAAAAGAGCAAATCATAATTCCCGTTCAATAGAGCTGCTTATAAATATCCATATTGCCTAGGAAAGGACATTAATAATACTAGGCCTATGAAAACAAAAGAGTATTGAGCTTATAAAGAAATGCAAACTTTCCTTTGAGCTAAATCATCTTTAAGCAAAGGAACTGATATGAACAATTTTAGAAGTATAAAACAGGCTTTGTTATTTACAATACCATTGATGTTGGTCAGTTCACTTGTAAAAGCAGAACTCAACCTCTTAGATGATAAGAGTTTATCTGGTGTAACTGGTCAAGCATTATTTAATCTAACCAATATTGCAGCTAATCAAAATGGTAATCCAAATACAGATGTAGGTTTTTATCGTCTCGGAATGGAAGCACAAGTAGAGTTAAATGCAAATATTAAAAGTTTACAGTTAGGTTGCGGTGGGACTAAAGGAGTGGGTTGTGACATTGATATTGAAAATATTAGTTTAGCAGGTGTCCTCCCCGTAAATGGTAGCTATGCAGGATCAGATGCCGTTATTACTAATCCTTTTATCGAGTTTGCTATCAAATCGCCGGACAGTGCTTCTACTCGAGAAATTGTTGGTTTTCGCCTTGGGGCATTAGGCATATTAGGCAAACTTGGATTGGGATCAAATACAGATTTAACAACATTAGCTGATGACACAGGAGGAATTAACTCTTTATCTGGTGATTTGAATTTAACGCTTACTAATACTGTTCTGAAGAATGTAGTGATTGAAAATGGATTAATCTCTACAGAAGCACATATTAATGATTATAACAAACCGCTTATTCTTAACCGCTCTACAACAGCAACGCTGGATAATGTAGTCGCTAAAACTGGTCCACTAAAACTATTAGGTATCTTAGATCTACCTTTAGGTTTAACTCTCAGTAATGCCACATTAAAAGATTATCCTCTGTCTGGTTTCCATGAAATTTTACTAGCCCAAGATGCAGCAGGAACAATTCCTACTAGTGACACATCACTATCCTTACAAAAACAAGCTATCCAGTGGCAAAAAATAAGTTCTGGTAGCTTCGAAAATACTGTAGCTGCTCAACCTGGATGGTGGCTTTCCTTACCGAAAGTTTTACTCACTGATATAGAAACACAACAGCGGATTGATGTAGGACTTGGCGAGGCATTAGGAGGATTAGTGGGTAGAGAGTTAATTATTAATCCTATTGACTCTGGACAGATAGGCATCAAAAACTGCTACGGGAACTTAAAGTTTTGTTAAGTAAAAACTTTATACAAGCTTTTATATGACGCTTAAATTAAAACAACTCATGGTTTTCATACCACTATTAGCAGGGCTGAATACATCCCAAGCTACCACAGTCTATAGGTCAATAAATATGTGCTCAGCTTCCGTCAAACATATACCTGATAATATCCAGAGTTCTATTTCTAAACTTAAAGTGGGCTCAATAGACTCAAATACTTCAAATATTTCTTTTATTCTTGCTTCAGCAGTTGCTGCAAAACACAATAAACCAATAGATATAGAACGTATTGCTGTTTATTTGAAAGCTCAACGAAATCAGCAAAATTTCTATTATTCATTACTTGATATCAAGAAAACTTTTGAAAATTTCAATATATCTGTTGAGGCCAAGAAAAACGCCTCACCTTTTGATATGTTAAAATTAACCAATGAAATTCTTATTGGTATTGATCAGCAAGATCAACTTTTTGCATTAGTTGGTTCATCACAAGAATATGTATATTTAATTTATGGAATCATGAACCGAAAAGCATTAATCTGCCCTCTTAAAAAGTCTTTATTTATTCAAAACTTTACCACTAACAAGTTCATCATTCTTAAGTAACTCCGTTATATGTTGTCTAAAATAATTGATATTTAAAATTTTAAATTCACACACCTAGATTCAGTCAATATAGCTAAAAATAAAGAATATGAGTCAATCCTATTTACTAAATACCGTTTCAAAAATTAGTTCGCATAAACACTAAAATCTAAGCATAAAATTTATGCTTAGATTTTATAATATTAAAAATAATGAATAAGTTATTTCAACCCAAAAGTCTTTCTAATGCTCTTATCAACAGGGCCACTTGGCATGAAGCGACGTAACTTACTTAACAAAGACGCCTGTCCAGATGGTGTACGACGCATTTGCCAATCATTCAATGCCGCTGTAACGATCGTATCTGCAACATTATCCGGTTGGGATCCATGATTAATCTGATTCGATATAGCCTGTGTAGCTAAATTACGTTCATTGTCATATTCAGGAATTTTAGAACTTACTACAGGTGCGTTTTTATCTAGATTGGTTTTGGTGAAAGAAGGTTGCACCAATGTCACGCGAATCCCAAATTGACGAAGCTCGTGATCTAAAGATTCGGATAATCCTTCAACTGCATGTTTAGTTGCAGAATATACCCCCATATAAGGTGAAGGAAGAAAACCCAATACCGAGCTAATATTTATGATTCTTCCATAATGTTGTATTCGCATATATGGCAATACCGCTTGTATCGTACGAAGAATACTAAATACATTCGTATTAAATAAAAATTCTGCTTCTTTTATAGAGGTCTCTTCTATTGCCCCAGTCAGGCTTGCCCCAGCATTATTAATTAAGATATCAATACGCCCAGCCTTATCAATAATAGAATGAATCCCAAGTTGGACAGAGTCCTCATCAGACACATCCACTTCAATGAGCTCAACCCCTTCTATAGGTTGGGCTTTTACTTTATTTCTGACTGTTCCAAATACTTTATGGCCTTTTTTAGCAAATTTTTCTGCTGTGGCTTGACCAATTCCTGATGAAACACCGGTAATTACCACTACTTGTGAGTTTGACATATGAACTCCGAATATTTTTTAAACTTAAGAATCTGATGGTTAAGCTGTTGGTTTGACTCTGATTTTGAACCAGATTGAGTACATAGCCGGCAAGAAAACCAAAGTTAAAATGGTTCCAGCCAGTGTTCCACCAATCAATGTATAAGCTAGCGTTCCCCAAAACACCGAATGAGTCAGAGGAATAAAAGCCAAAATAGCAGCCAAAGCCGTTAATATGACGGGTCTGGCACGTTGTACTGTCGCCTCCACAACAGCATCCAGCGGATCGAGTCCAGCTTGCTTGTTTTGCTGAATTTGACCAATCAAGATGAGTGTGTTTCGCATTAAAATTCCAGACAATGCAATCAACCCAACCAAGGCATTGATACCAAAAGGCTGCTGGAATAATAGAAGCGTCGGTACCACACCGATTAATCCCAACGGGCTGGTGAGAAACACCATAATCATTGCAGCTATAGATCTCACCTGAAGAATGATAATGAGCAAAGTCATTGCCAACATGATCGGGAAAATAGGAAGCATGGCTTTAGTAGCTTTACCCGACTCTTCAATAGAACCTGCTTCAACGATGCGATAGCCCTTCGGTAGATTTTTTATAACTGACTGAAGCTGTTTGGTAATTGCTGTAGATACATCTGGTGGTTGCAATCCTTCAGCAATATCTCCACGAACGGTTATTGTTGGTACGCGATCTCGACGGCGTATGACAGGCTCTTCCATCCGCACTTCAATCTTGCCAATTTGTGACAGAGGAATACGTTGTCCACTTGTCCCAGTGAGTGTGAAATCACCAATTTTTGCAGGATCCAGTCTTATATCGCCCGCAGAACGAGCAACAACTTGTACTGTACGAATATCTTCGCGCACAGAGGTTATCGGAATACCTGTTAACAAAAATTGTAGTTGCTGTGCCACTGAAGCTGAGGTGAGACCAACTGCCTGTAGGCGATCTTGCTGTAATGTGAAATGAAGGGCTGGTGTACGAGTTCCCCAATCGGTATTTACAGTTCTCATCATTGGGCTAGCATTCATAACATGCTGAACCTGAGCTGCAATTACACGCAATTTTTCTGGGTCTGGCCCTGTCACACGGTAAGCCACTGGATAGGGTGAATATGGTCCAAAGACCAGTTGTGTAACACGTACCTGCGCCTCAGAAGCAAGCCCATTCGAAACAGCTTGTCTTAAGCGATGTTTTAAGGCTTCCCGTTCTTCTTGGTTGTCAGTTCGTATCACAATCTTGGCAAAGGATGGGTCTGGTAACTCAGGTCCCATGGATAAATAAAACCGAGGGGCGCCTTGGCCAATATACGATGTCACAATCTTTGCTTCATTTTGCTTAGATAACCAAGCTTCAACTTTGGCTGTAGCAGCGCTAGTTTGCGTAATCGATGTACCGTAAGGCATTTGTACTTCAACAAGTACTTCAGGTCGGTCAGAGATTGGAAAAAATTGTTTTTTCACCAATGTCATTCCGCCTATTGCCAAAACAAATAATCCGATAACACTACCAGCAACAAGCCATTTACGCGCAATCACACGTTCAAGAATTTGACGGAAACGGTTATATCGTGGTGTGTCATAAATTGCATGGTGTCCACCTTCGACTTTTTTAAAATCAGGTAACATCTTCACACCTAAATAAGGTGTAAAAACGACTGCAACAATCCATGAAGCAATAAGGGCTATGCCGACAATCCAAAACATATTGCTGGTATATTCACCAGCCGTAGATCGGGCAAAGCCATTTGGCATAAATCCAACAGCGGTGACTAATGTTCCAGAAAGCATAGGTGCTGCGGTATGGCTCCATGCATAAGCAGATGCAGCTATTCGACTAAAGCCCTCCTCCATTTTGACGACCATCATTTCAATGGCAATAATGGCATCATCAACCAAGAGCCCTAAGGCAAGAATAAGAGAACCCAGTGTAATTCGGTCAAAGTTTTTGCCCGTTGCCAACATCGCCACAAAAACAATAGCCAATGTAAGCGGTACAGCCATAGCAACAACAAGTCCAACTCGCCATCCCATGCTGATAAAGCTTACAAACATCACCACAAGTAATGCTGCAAAGAACTTAATCATGAACTCATTTACCGACGAGCTAATATTTACCGCTTGATCGGTCACCTTATTTAAGCTGATACCAAGGGGTAAATCTTCATTGATTGAGCCAACTTCGTTCTCTAATGCTTTACCAAGATCTAATCCATTCCACCCTTCACGCATGACTACACCTAGCAATAAAGCAGGTTCTCCATCATTACGAATAATGAATGTTGCAGGATCTTCATAACCACGTTTAACAGTCGCAATATCTGACAATTTCAAGGTACGACCTTGAGCAGTTATAGGTGTGTCTCGAATTTTTTGTAACTTATCAAAAGCACCATCCAATCTGACAAAAACTTGAGGACCTTTGGTCTCAATAGAACCAGCTGGAGTAAGTACATTCTGATTATTAAGTGCAGCAAACACATCTTGTGGATTCACGCCTAGTGTTGCCAAGCGCTCATGTGAAAATTCAATATAGATACGTTCAGGTTGCTCGCCAATAATATTGACCTTTTTTACCCCAGGGACATGAAGTAGCTGCTGTCTAATCGTTTCTGCATCACGCACCAACAATCTTTGTGCTTCATTTTTTGCCTTCAAAGCATATAAAGTAAAAGTTACATCCGCATATTCATCATTAACAAGTGGCCCAATTACCCCTGAAGGTAAATTGCTTATTTCATCATTTGCTTTCTTCCTCGCTTGATAAAACTCCTCCTGAACTTGAGATGGAGGTGTGCTATCAAGTAAGGTTAGTGTCGTAAAAGCTAGCCCAGGCCTTGTATAGGTTTCTGTTCGATCATACCAACGCAGCTCTTGCATCCGTTTTTCGATTTTTTCAGCAACTTGATCTTGCATTTCTTGGGCAGTTGCACCGGGCCAAGCAGTCACAATGGTCATGACCTTAACTGTAAAGGCTGGGTCTTCAGCTCGACCTAATTTAAAAAATGCAACAATGCCTGCAATTGAAATTAGAAAAATCAGGAATAGAGTGATACCCCGTTCACGAACAGCAAGAGCTGACAGGTTAAAACCTTTCTCACTCATGAGTGTCCTCCTTCATTTTCAATTGAAGGATTATTTGCCTGTGATGCAATACGGACTAACTCGCCTTCTCGAAGTAAATGCGCACCTAGAGCAACAATTTGATCTCCACTCTGAATATTGCCAGTTACATACGCATATTCATCATCAACCTGTTTTACAACAACAGAACGCCACGTTACTTTCTGAGTTTTTCCATTAATTACCCATACTCCTGCTCCCTTTCCTTTATCAAGTAGTGAACCAATCGGTACTTGTAAAAAATGTTGTGAACTCTGATTTTGAGCTCCAATACGTACAGTGACGGTTGAACCTAAAGGAGCATTTGCCAAATCTCCGTCTAATACAAAACGTGCTTCAAAAGTACGAGTGAGCTGATCTGCTGTATTTGATAACTGTCTAAGCTTAGCTGGGACACTTATATTTTCTTTACCAAAGAGAGTGGCTTGACCAATAGCTCCTATTGCAGGGCGTAAAGTCTCGGGAAGCTGAATAACTGCTTCTCTTTGACCAGAATGAGCTAAACGAATTACTGTTTGACCCGCGCTTACAACTTGCCCCGGTTCAACTAGTGTTTCCATAATTGTGCCATCACCATCGGCTGTTAAGTCCGCATAGTGACTGGCGTTTAATGCGACTTTAGCTTGAGCTTGCGTTGAACTTAGCTGTGCTCTCGCCGTATCTGCTGCTGCCTTAATCTGATCATAGGCGGAAGCAGATATAGCTCCACTTCCACGCAAATCACGATATCGAGCTTCGTCTTTTTCTGCTTGTTCAGCACGTGCTTTGGCTGCGCCTACAGCTTCTTGCTGAGCTTTGGCAGCAAGTTCCAAATCAACCGGATCAATACGCATCAGTAACTGTCCGCGTTTTACCGTCTGACCGGCTTCAACAAACCGTTTGATTACTTTGCCAGAGACACGAAAACCAAGATCACTTTCTACCCGTGCGCCTATCGTGCCTGTAAATGCTCTTGAGTCAGAAGTAATTTCTTCTTGCACAGTTGCGACTCGTACCAATGGTGCCGAAGTACGGGGGTCAGATTGTGTATTTTCAGCACAACCTAGCAAGAAAAAAGGAAATAAATATATTGCAGCAAATGGAATAAGGCGACGATAACACATATTAGAGTCCCCCCCTTGAAGAAATTAATCAGGAGACTCATTTTTAATCAAGTGACTAATTTAGTCAATAGTCACAAATTTATTATGGCGATAAACTTCTCAGTACAAGACTAGAAAGCAACACTGGAGCATCAGCGTTATATGAAATGCTATGTTGTAAAAGTAATGGATGTAGATAAGGTCTCATAACTAAATAAATAGCCTTAACTGCTTCATCAATTGGTGTTTTTCTTTCAAAATCACCAGTTTGACGACCTTCTTGAATAATATTTTGTAGTACTTTAAGAATTCGATTTTCATAAGCAACCGTAGCATCCCATTTCTCAGAGGCTGCAGAAACTGCAATTTCATAGAGCTTACGATCTTGAGAAAATAAACGAAGGCTCCCTTCCACAATTACTTTAAAAAGTACTCTCAATTTTTCAGCAGGATATTCAGCTTCTTGAATGGCAGCATTAACTTCATCTTCAATTTCACGCAAACAATTGGCACATATCATCTCGCCAATTGCCTGTTTAGATTCAAAAAATTTATAAATATAAGCTTTAGAAAAGCCTATAGATTTTGCAAGATCAGAAACTGTAGTTTTCTCATAACCATAGCGGCTGAAATGCTCTGTAGCAGCAACCACGATTTGGTCCCTTACCTCATGATCTTCCGGTCCTCGCTTTGAAACAGGATAACTACTTTTTTCTTTACTCATATTTTCAACTTAAACCTTTGTGTGAAAGTAGTAGTTTAACTCTTGGCCCCTGATATTGACAACAAGTGACTAAATTGTATTATAGTCACAATTAAACTATTGTTCAAAATCTCGCCTTGGGGAAAATATGTTATCTAGATCTATCGTTCTCCTACCAATACTCACCAGCATTCTTGCTGCTTGTACCGTAGGTCCTAATTATAAACGTCCTAGTATATCTCTACCCGAGCAATATCTTGGCGCTCGCTTAAACTCACCAAGTGACGAAACCAAAGCAGATATTGAAGTATGGTGGAAAAGTTTTAATGACCCTCAACTTACTCGATATGTCACATTAGCATTAAAACAAAATCTGGATCTGACCCAAGCATATACCCGTGTGACTCAAGCTCAAGCAGGATTATCGGCAGTCAATGCTTCTTTACGCCCAATAGGTACTGTTGACGCACAAGCAGCTAAAGCTTACCAATCCGTTGAAACTCCACTGGGGCAAGTTTTAAATTCAATACCTAATTTTGACCGACATGGTAGTTCTTATGAGGCAAACCTAAGTGCCACTTGGGAATTAGATATTTTCGGAGGCCTTCGAAGAGACCGTGAAAGTGCTCTAGCAAACTATCAGGCTTCGAATGCAGGAGCATCAGCAGTTCGTTTAATGGTCGCAGCGCAAACAGCAAATCTTTATATTAATATTCGAGGATTACAATCTCGATTAGACATTGCCCAGCAACAATTACAAACGCAACAAAAACTTCTCTCAATTATTCAACTTTTATATAGCAAAGGATTGGCATCTGAATTTCAGGTCAAACAAGCTAAAGCGAATGTTGCTCAAGTTCAAGCCGTAGTTCCCTCACTTGGAATGAATCTAGACATTACCATGAATGCACTCGACGTCATGCTTGGAACCATACCAGGAACTCACCGAGCTGAACTAGCGGAAGTAAAACCAATTCCAGTTATTCCTAATATTACAGAAACAGGAACACCCCGCGATCTTTTACGTAGACGACCAGATCTCATCATGGCTGAAAGGCAACTGGCAGCTTCAAATGCACGTATTGGCAGTGCGATTGCAGAGTATTACCCAAAGGTTTCTTTAGGCGGTTTGATAGGTAGCGCAACCACAGCAAGTGGAAACTTATTTTCAAGTGGTGCCAATCAGGCTGCTGGCTTATTAGGCTTACGTTGGCGTTTATTTGATTTTGGTCGAATTAATGCAGAAATTCGCTTAGCTAAGGGACAAGAAGCCGAAAAACTTGCAGCCTACCAATTAGCCGTCTTACATGCAGCGGAAGATGTAGAGAACTCATTATCAACTTTATCTAAAAGACAGGAACAACTTGTAGCACTTCAAGATGGTGAAAATGCGCTACACCATGCACAGAAAATCGCTGTAATTGCTTATCAAAAAGGAATTAACAGTCAAATAGAAGTATTACAAGCAAATTCAAATGCTTTGCAATTCACGGATAGAAAAGTACAGGTACAAACCGATTCAGCCCTTGCTGCCGTAGCAGTTTATAAATCACTGGGTGGTGGCTGGCAACCCAATGATTATTAATATGAAATTTCAAAAATTTAAAATCACTGAATGAGATGGCGGATTACCTCATACCTACAGGAGCAATGATTTCATTTCGATTAACCAAATTCTCTAGGAAACATAAACACAAAATGTCCGACAAACATTTTCACTTCAAGGAAAGACACAAATGAAATTTAAAACATTCAGTACAGTAATTATTTTAGTAACTTTACCAATGACGGAGACCTTGGCTGCATCTCTAGACCGCTCAGGTCAATCTATCTCTGCATTCTTGCAACCAGGTAATTACTTTGAAGCGGGTATTTCTATATTAGATCCAAACGTTTCAGGTAAAGTGCGTAATGAATATTCACCAAATGCAACTCCACCAAGCGTGATTGGTTTACAAAATACAAATATTAGTGACATGGGGGATGATTATTACTCCCCTAGCGCTGCGCTAAAACTACAAGTAACAGACAACTTCTCTTTTGGTCTAATTTATGACCGACCATTTGGCGCAGATGTTACTTACTCGCTCTCTGACCCAGCATCAGCTGCTGCAGGTGGCTTAGGACTATTTCATAATGGTACAGAGTCACTGGAAGTTGAAGTAAAAACCCAAAGTATTTCAATGTTGCTTGGCTACCAACCAAATGAAAATTTTAATTTTTATGCAGGTCCCGTTTACCAAACAATTGAAGGTGATGCTCAATTTCGTGGCTTAGCATTTGGTGGGAATAACAGCTTTGGTGGATATAATCTCAACATTAAAGAAACTGGCGGTGTTGGCTGGTTAGTTGGTATTGCATATCAAATTCCAGAAATTGCATTAAAAGCATCTGTTACTTATCGCTCTGAAATTGATCATGAAATGACAATTAATGAGAGCTCTATTGCAACATTAGGGCAAAATATTGGCACTTTTATTAATATGAATAATGGCTTGGAGCAAACAAAAATTACTACGCCTCAATCTGTTAATCTAGATTTTCAAACAGGTATCATGGCGAATACAGTTGCATTTGCAAATGTGCGCTGGGTGAATTGGAAAGATTTCACTATCCGCCCTTATGCATTCGGTGTAGCTTCAGAAATCGCAGGGCCCTCAGTTGGCAAACCAAATGGATTTGATCTAGCTGCCTATAGTGATGACCAATGGTCAGCAAATATTGGTATAGGCCGTAAATTAAATGACCAATGGACAGGAAATATTTCTGTAGGTTGGGATTCTGGAGCAGGTAACCTTGTGACTGCATTAGGGCCGACAGAAGGATATTGGAATCTTGGCTTAGGTGCACAATTCAACCCAACACCACAAACGTTTATTTCAGGTGGGGTAAAATATTTCTGGTTAGGTGATGCCAAGTTACAAACTAGTGCGCAATTTAATACACCAAATTATGTTGCGGAGTTTAAAGATAATCATGCCATCGCATATGGATTAAAAATGGGCTATAAGTTCTAATGATTGATATTAAAAAAACATTTAGATGACCTGAGCCCAAAAGTTAGTTGGCTTGATTTAACGGCTTTTTAGACTGAGTTCTGTAACGTACGGGTCTCAGTCTATTAAATTTATTCTTTGTTCTTTCACGGTTTTGTCCTGCTTATTAATTGCTTTAATTCTTGGCCTTAGAAGTCTTTAGATTTATGTATTTAAGACTCTCCAATCCTACTTATATCTTATCAGTGAAAGCGCATGGGTCATTTGTGTATTGTTTAGTATTATCAGCACAACTTAATGAAAATAATGGAATTAAATATATTGCAGTATATGGAATAAGGCACTCAAGCATATTAGAACCGACGTCCTGTAAAATTTTTAAGAAACTATTTAAAAATAACCAAATCAATCATAAGTCACAAACCAATTAAGGCGATAAATTTCTTAATATAAGATCAAAAAACAGCCTTAGTACATTCGTATTGATGATTAATTCTCTATTGCAAAATAATGGATATAAATAAGTTGATCACTAAGAAAATCGCTTTGACTGCTTTAGAAACTCAATTATTTCTTTTACAATAAACAAAACCATATCGTTTTTTGCATCATTTCGTGTAATAATTTTTGTCTTCTTATTTCGTAACAAGCTATTGATTAACAATAAATAAATTAATCACACTATATAAGTCAGCTCAGAAAAATCTATAGATTTTGCAAAACTAGAAACTGTAGTTTTCTTATAATCATAGTGAATGAAGTGCTCTGTAGCAGCACTTAGGATTTGATCTCTTACCTCATGATCTTCTGGTCTTCCCGTCGGGAGAAGATAACTACTCTTTTCCCGATTCATATTTTTTATTTGAACCTTTTTTGAAAATGACAGTTTAACTCGACCTATTTATTATTGACAAATAGTGACCATATAATAATATAGTCACCATTAATAATTATTCAAAACATTGGATAAATATATTGTCTAAAACTCTCGTTGTCTTACCAATATGAGCTAATGCTTTGCAATTCACGGATAGAAAAGTACAGGTACAAACTGGTTCAGCCCTTGCTGCTGTAGCAGTTTATAAAGCGAGAATTATTATGCGGGAACAATCAGTACGCCAGCCGTTAAATACACATGATTTAAATCATGCGATCTTAAACGGACCAATTCCCCAAGTAATGCTAAAACTGGCGTTACCCACCATAGCTGTTTTGCTTGTACAAACCCTGATTGGATTACTAGAAACATATTTTGTTAGCTCTCTAGGAACGGATGTAATAGCTGGCGTAGCCGTAGTGTTCCCAATTCTTATGCTCATGCAAATGCTAGCGAATGGTGGATTTGGTGGAGGACTAGCTTCAGCAATTGCTCGGGCTTCTGGAGCAGGTCGATCAGAAGATGCCCAATCCCTTGTCTGGCATGGTGTAATTCTTGCTGGCATTTTGGGAGGAGTTTTTAGTATTGTTATGCTCACCTCAGCCCAGATGATATATCACTTAATGGGCGTTACTGGCTTAGCTTTAGATGCTGCCCTAAAATATTCCAATATTATTTTTATAGGTTCACCCCTTATATGGGCTGTAGCCCTACTCTCAGCCACATTACGTGGTGCAGGTGATACAAAAACTCCGGCCCGCATAACGCTTCTAGATGGAGTACTACTTTTACCCCTATCACCTATTTTCATTTTTGGTTGGGGATTCATTCCCTCATTGGGTGTAGCTGGAGCTGGGCTCGCTGTCTTAAGTTATTATATTTTTGCCATCATATGCTTAATTAGGCACATGCGAACAACGCATAGCATTATCAAATTATCGATCAAGCCTATCAATTTTCAGTTCTTCAAAGATATTCTTAGTATTGGTTCACTGTCTGCTATTGGAATAATTCAACTCAATTTAACTGTTGTCATCGTAACAACCTTAGTTGGTCAATTTGGTTCTGATGCAATCGCTGGGTACGGTATTGCTTCCCGACTAGACTACGTGCAAGTTCCGCTTATGTTCGGCATCGGTTCAGCAATCATGACCATGGTAGGTATTAATTATGGAGCCGGACAATTTCAAAGAGCACGTCGTATCACATGGATCGGGGTTTTTATTACATTCCTTATCACTGGCTCAATAGGACTTTTCTTTAGTATTTTTCCTTCCATTTGGCTTGGTTTTTTCAGTCATGATCCATCTGTTCTTCAGACTGGAACGAATTACTTGCAGCATGTTGCGCCTTTTTACGGAGCAATAGGTATAGGTATGGCTCTTTATTTTGCAGGCCAAGGTTCAAAACGATTATTAGGCCCTATCTTAGCTGGTACCATCAGAATGATTATTGCAGCTATTATCGGAAGTATCACTGTTCTATATTTTGATGCAAGTTTATCAACTTTCTTTCAAGTTATTGGCCTGAGTGCTTTGATATTTGGTTTGGTATCCTGCTTGGTAAATTTTATCCATAGATAAAATTGCATTGAGTTCAAAAAATTGCTCAATTTTCTTAAAGATTTTGCACAAATCTTCTAGAACTACACTCACCTCTTTTGTACCGTTCTAAGGGCAAAACTTAAAAATTTATGGGTAGATTGTTATGGGTAACTGGGTGGATATTTCAAAAGATACCAATACAGGTATTGAAACAATCCGTGCCCATTTTACTGGTCATGCTTATGATCCCCACTGGCATTCGAGCTATTTAATTGGTGTAACTGAATCCGGCATTCAACAATTTCACTGTCGTAAAAAGCAAATCAATAGTCATGCGGGACAAGTCTTTATGCTTGAACCAGAAGAAATCCATGATGGACATGCTCCTGCGTCTGATGGCTTTACCTACCAAATGCTCTACCTACATCCAGATTGGTTGAAACAACGTATCCAAGGTTTATTTCATAATAGCCCTGATCACTACGAGTTAGTGATTGATGCACCATTAAAGTCAGATGAACAGCTCGCGATTATTACTTCTCAAGCATTCCAGCATCTGCACTATAAAGAAATGAATATTGTCAAAGATAATAGTCTAGACCTACTTATTCAGTATATCGCACAAGGGAAATGGTTAAAAAAAGCTCACCAATCATCTTCTACTCACACACCTCGAATCGCATACCAAATCCGAGATATTTTGCATGATCATCTATTTGAAGATATAGGGCTTGAAGACATCGCTCGCATGATAGGCCTAGACAGATACCATATTCACCGCATTTTTAAAGCAACTTTTCATTTAGCACCTCATCAATATCTCATTCAACTCAGACTTACGCGAGCGCGTGATTTACTCGCCAGAAGCATATCTCCCGCACAAGTTGCTTCAGATTTATGCTTTGCTGACCAAAGTCATTTAAGTCGCTGGTTTAAGCGCTGCTATGGTTTAACACCTGCGGCCTATAGAAAAATCTGCACAAATCTTCAAGATTAAAAATCTTAATTATTTCATCTTATCTCTCCCTATCAACTCAAGTAGACAAGATGGAAAACCTCACTGCATTTTCATTATTTGCTATTGTTGCCTCAATTACTCCCGGTCCAACTAATTTTATAATTTTAAATTTAAGTAGCCGTTATAAAATTTCTAAAACGTTTCCTGTCATTTTAGGTTCTTGCATCGGGGCTGCCCTACTTGTGCTCATCGTTGGCATTGGATTGGGTTCAACCCTTCTGGCTTACCCAATTATTCAAAAAATAATGACACTCATTGGTTTAATCTGGCTAACCTCATTGGCTTGGAAATTATATAACTACAATCCTATTATTCATTTCCAGCAAGACAAAGAAAAAGGTCCGATTGGTTTCATTACTGGCTTTTTCATGCAAGCAATTAATCCTAAAACATGGATGATGGCTTTTGCAGTGATTAGTGTCTACACAAAACAAGGGCAAGATATCTGGATAAATGTCTCAATTTTATCCTTCATTTTTTTCGTTATAGCTATTCCTTGCCTTTACATATGGGCCTTAGCAGGCAGGCTAAGCAATCGATTATTTTCACAAACAAAGCATATGAACATTTTTAATAAAATGATGGCGCTAACACTACTCATCTCTGTATGGTTGCCAACCCTATCTACATTCTAATAATAAAAAATCATCAAAACAGGATAAGGATATCTATTTTTTAATATATAAATTAGGTCATATAAATTTTTATTATTAATTTTCTATATTAAAAAATACTTATTCTTATAACTTCATAAAATAACTTTTTACTGAATACTCATTTAATGACCTTTTTTTTATTTTGAGAAACATGCTCTCTAAAACACATGTTACTTTTTGTTATTTATGTAAAAATCAACCTAGCAACAAAAGAAAATAAATCATTGTTAAATATAAATTTATATTAAATATTATTCTGTAAATTTTGTCTATTTTTTGAACAAATGTAGGTAATTTCTCACAATCATGTAAGCCAAAACCTACATCATAAGCAATTGTTTTTCCTATAATTAATTTCAGTACATATAAGCACTCTTTACTATTAAATAGAAAGCTGAATATTAATGAAGAGATCTGGAGAATCGGTAACATTATCTTTATTAATATAAAAACTCCTAATAATAGAAAAAGAATCTCAAAAATTAATATGTACTATCTTTCCTCTGGAAACAGAGGAAAGATAACTTTTTAATCATCAGATAGGATATAGAAAATGTTTATTGCAAAAAATATATTTGTATATTTACTATCAATGTTAGCTTTATGCTTACTGATTATTTTCTTTAACTACCTAGGAATGAACGAAACAACCAACCTTCTACTCTCTTCTGCACTTTTTGGAATATTTATTACTTGGTATTTCAAAGGTAGTGGACTATGTCTCGCCTTATTTAGCTTTTTTTACTGGGCGATGTTTGTTATTAGCCAAAGTTTAGAAGTGATATGGATGCTCACAAGTTCAGTTATTGTCTATCTTGTTATGACTAAAATCATTCCTAAACTCAAGACTATCCATATTGGGGTGATAGCCAAATAGCTAGAAAGGGTTCACCCCACGCTTAATCATACCTACTTTCTTAACTGTATTAATTTTGATTTGCTCAGCAATTAATAATTCATTTAAGAAATTTTTTAAATTCTGCTCATCAAGACGAATGGGATTAAAACTAGTTTCTCCCATACTTAAAAAGAAAGATTCAATATTTGTATTACGCTGTACATATTTCATTGACCAACGCTGAAAAGAATTCTTCTCAATGGAATATGTACATAGCCATTTAACATTGTAGTGTCTCTGATCATTTTTAATTTTTTCAAATAATCTTTCCACTAATTCTTGTTCACCCTCTAGGCATTGAAAGAAAGCATTATCGGCATAATAGAGCACACCACAAATTTGATTCAAGTCATTGAAATTTCGAGCTTCTGTTAGGATATCACGTAAATCTTGCAGTAAATCTTCATTTTTTTCGTTTCGTTGGCTGGCATAACACAGTCGAACGTTCATTAACAATTCCGTGAAATATAAAATTTCTTTATCTAAAGATTTTCCAATCTAACATATCTATTCCTGATAATTTATATTTCTTCATACGCTAAGCATTAACAAATGACTGATTAGTGATTAGTGATTAGTGATTAGTGATTAGTGATTAGTGATTAGTGATTAGTGATTAGTGATTAGTGATTAGACTTACATACTAGATAGAAAATAAAAAGCCCTCTTATAGAGGGCTTTTATAGCATTTAAAAGAACAACAGAATTTCTTTTAAACGACTAAAATAAAAAAAAGCACTAAAAAGTGCTTTTTTTCTTACTGAAATATTATTGTGGAATAATATTTACAGCATTTGGGCCTTTTTGCCCTTGAGTAACAGTAAACGTTACACGTTGACCTTCGTGCAAAGTTTTGAAACCTGAACCAGAAATTTCTTTGAAGTGAGCAAACACATCTGGACCATTATCTTGTTGAATGAAACCGAAACCTTTAGTTTCGTTAAACCATTTTACTGTACCACTTACTGTATTAGACATGATATATCCTACTGATTTCTAATATTTTAGTATCATTTAATAATGACACTAACATAACTTTGAAAAAAGAATAACAAATTGAGTTAAGATCTTAAAAAACGAAGGATTATGACTAAAACTACGATACTTTAAAGAAGATTTACTAACAAGACTTTTTTCTAGTTAAGAGCATGATACATGAAATAATTTTCTATTCAAGCTTTTTATGAAAAAAATTTTATAAATTATAATAAAAAACAGAAAAACAATAACTTAACAGAGTAGCTAAAAAATTAGTATATTCCCTACTTAACCAACACCTTACGACTGATTAGATAAAATATCGAAGAACAGAAAGATAACAGTTTATAACTTATCAAGTGGCCGATGAAAATATGAACGAAAACTTGAAATAATTTAACCTTTAAAAAATTCAGGCAATAAAAAAACTCCTAAAAAGGAGCTTCATTTTTAAATCATTGGCAGAGGATCAAGGACTCGAACCTTGACGAACGGTTTTGGAGACCGTCATGCTACCATTACACCAATCCTCTATATTTATGATTAAATAACTAATGATTTAATCATAAAAAAAGCAAGAACATCGTCTTGCTTCCTTTAATGGTGGGGGCGAAGAGACTCGAACTCTTACACCTTGCGGCGCTGGAACCTAAATCCAGTGCGTCTACCAATTTCGCCACGCCCCCATCTGGGACATTTATTTAAAATAAATGTGGCAGAGGATCAAGGACTCGAACCTTGACGAACGGTTTTGGAGACCGTCATGCTACCATTACACCAATCCTCTTCCAAGATCTAGATGACTTAACATCCAAATCAACTTTAAGATTTAACTTAAAGTGGTGGGGGCGAAGAGACTCGAACTCTTACACCTTGCGGCGCTGGAACCTAAATCCAGTGCGTCTACCAATTTCGCC
>NZ_JAVQNR010000046.1:0-28130 GCF_031799005.1 Acinetobacter sp. V102_4
TGAAACCTCTTAGCGCTGATGGTAGTGTGGGGTTTCCCATGTGAGAGTAAGTCATCGCCAGCTCATTATTCTAAACATCCTCAACTTAACAGTTGAGGGTGTTTTTTTATGCCTGGAAAAGGGGAGTAATACTTTAACTGCCTAAAAACGTTCTCTTTTCCTTATGAAGCTCAAATTGCAAAAACTCAGTTAAAAGCTTTTGGTATTCCCGTATATATTGAAAATGAACACACTATTAATATGGATTGGTTTTATTCCAATGCTTTAGGTGGAGTTCGTTTATTAGTTCCAGCAGACTATGTTGAGGAATCAACGGCTCTTCTTGAGAAGGACTTTAGTGATGAGTTAGAGCAAAAATTTGGAAAGAATAAAGAATGTTGCCCTCATTGTGGAAGTCGAGATATAGAAGCTTATACAAAAGGGAAAAAATCAACTTTTTTTAGCTTTCATGTTCTTTGGTCTACCTTTATTCTCTTTTAAAAATGGTAATAGATGTAAGAGGTGTCAATCTTTTTGGAGTTGATCATTATTTTAATTTATATGTTTGGGTGATGAAGAGAAAATAAATTCTACAAAATGATAAAAAATTGAAGTATGAAGTATGAAGTATGAAGTATGAAGTATGAAGTATGAAGAAGAATATTCTAAAAAATTAGCACGAGAAAAAGGAAAATAGGTATGGAATATAAAGGAAGTTGTCATTGTGGTCAGGTTAAATTTATTGTGGAAGGTGAGCTATTAGAGGCATTATCTTGTAACTGTTCAATCTGTCAAAAGAAAGGCGCCTTATTTTGGTTCTTACCGAGTAATCAAGTTAAGGTTTCTTTTGAATCTTTAGATATTTTAGCGAATTACACTTTTAATAAACATGTGATTAATCATCATTTCTGCAAAAATTGTGGTATTCACCCTTATGCTCAAGGTACAGATGCAAAGGGTAATGCTATCTTTGCTATTAATGTTCGATGCATAGATGACATGGATTTAGAAAAAGTAAAAATAAATTATTTTGATGGACGTTCAGCTTAATAAATATAAGGATTTATCCAATGGTAATTAAAAAGCAATTAGCTTCAAAGCAAATAGAAACACTGATTGAGCTACTAAAAAATAGATTTGAAAAGAATTCACATCGGCATAAAGGAATAGATTGGACTCATGTGCAAGCTAAACTAATTAAATCTCCTGACAAATTATGGTCATTGCAAGAAATGGAAAATACGGGAGGAGAGCCTGATGTGGTGGCTTATGACCAACAGAGTGATGAATATTTATTTATGGATTGCTCTCCTGAGACACCAAAAGGCCGTAGAAGTCTTTGTTATGATCGTGAAGCTTTAGAGTCTAGAAAAGATCACCCGCCTAAAAATAGTGCAATCGATATTGCTATAGAAATGGGAGTCGAACTTCTAACAGAAGAGCAATATCATCAATTACAAAAGTTAGGCGAGTTTGATCTTAAAACATCAAGTTGGCTTGCAACTCCAGATGAGATTCGCCAATTAGATGGAGCGATTTTTGCTGACCGTCGTTATGGCCGTGTTTTTGTTTATCATAATGGTGCGCAATCATATTACGCGGTTCGTGGATTTCGTTGCTGTTTAAGGGTATAGACTTTGCATTTTAATAAGAATAATTGGGTTTGATGTTTTATGCCAAGAAATTGGAGATTCTTGCAACTTTTGATTGATGCTAAACATGCCAAGATATGCCTTGGAATTAAATAAAAAGATTAGGATATCTCTAAAAATGCAATCCAACCCAATTTACTATAATGAACAACATATTGCTTTTGTTGATAATGTTCGTCGATTTGTACAAAAAGAAATGGCACCTTTTGTCAATGAGTGGGATGAAGCCGAGACATTTCCAAGAGAACTATACAAGAAAGCTGCTGAGATTGGTTTATTAGGGTTAGGGTTTTCTGAAGAATATGGTGGTATTCCAGATGCTGATCCATTTTATTCATTGCTGGCTGGCGTCGAAATGGCGAAGGCTGGCTCTGGTGGAGTACATATCTCATTGATGGTACATACCATTGGTGCACCACCGATTCAGCATTTTGGTAGCGAAGAATTAAAAGCTAGAGTTCTCCCGAGTATTATTTCTGGTGAAAAAATTTCTGCCTTAGCCATTACTGAACCAAGTGGTGGTTCAGATGTTGCTGCACTTCAGACTAAAGCTGTTCGAGAGGGTGATTATTATATTGTTTCTGGTGAGAAAACCTTTATCACTTCAGGAATTCGCGCTGATTACTATACAGTTGCGGTGCGTACAGACCCGACTAAATCGGGTGCTGAAGGTATTTCGATGTTGCTGATTGATGCCCAGAGTGAAGGAATCACTAAAACACCTTTAAAGAAAATGGGGTGGTGGGCTTCAGATACAGCACATTTGCATTTTGACCAAGTTAAAGTGCCTGTATCAAATCTTTTAGGTAAAGAAAATGCTGGTTTTAAAGTAATTATGAATAACTTTAATATGGAGCGTTTTTTCTTAGGTGTGGTGGCTTATGGTTATGCACTGGTGTGTTATGAAGAGGCTTTAGATTGGGCTCAGCAACGTAAAACATTTGGTAAGCGATTAATTGATCATCAAGTAGTTCGTCATAAGTTGGTGGATATGGCGACACAATTGACCTCAACACGGGCATTACTTGAAGAAACTGCATGGAAAATGACTCAACCAAAGTTGCAGGGGCCAGAGCTCGTAGCTCAAATTTCAATGCTTAAAAATGTTGCTACACGTACTATGCAATTTTGTGCTGATGCAGCTGTACAAACATTGGGTGGTATGGGCTTTATGCGTGGAACTAAGTCTGAACGTATTTATCGTGAAGTTAAGGTGAATATGATTGGCGGTGGCGCTGAAGAAATCATGAAAGATTTGATTAGTAAGCAGTTGGGTTATTAATTTATTTTCTTCACGAACGGCAGAGGATAGAATAAATACATTTTTTCAAGTTTTGATGTGTTTATTCTAATTCTTTTGATTTCTACTATTACATTCAGCATAAATTCTATCTCGTTGTTTTTCATCTCGTTCTAATTCAATTTCATATTTTTCTTTTAACGCATTTGCTTTAGCAGATTGTTGATGAATAAGTATTAACTTTGTTTCGAGGTCTCGTTGAGAGTTGGATGTATAGTCGGAATCTGTATTAGGAAGAATTGATATCATTTGTTTTGCTGAGATATGGTCTGTCTCCCATTCTTGAATCCACTTTTTTAATCCCCCTGAACGCAGTTGTCCAATTGCTGATGATATTGCTTCACGTGATCTTTTTGCTTTTGTTAATAATTCTGGTAAGTCATTCACAGTTAAAATTAATTGAGTTTCAGCTTTTTTTAATTCAAGTCTTAGATCCAAAGATTTAATTTTCGAAAGACGTTGTAAACTAATATAGCCCATTATTGAGCCAGCTATTCCAGTAATAGCACCGACGATTGCAGTTAATGTTTCAATATCGACCATCTAATACGAACCTAACATTTAATATAACTAATCTATTGGTAATTCTTTTAAATATATAATATATGATTTACGTTTTAAGTGGCAAAGGTTCTACCCACTGTTCATTTAAAATGGCCCAACGTTCATGATCTTTCCACTCTTTTCCACCTACTCGAAGATATTGTCGAGAAAAGCCCTCTTTGATAAAACCTGCATTTGCAACCAGATGAATTGAAGCAATATTTTCAGGTTGTATGTTTGCTTCAAGTCTATGCAAGTTTAAATTTTCAAATGCCTCTTTGAGTAATAGCTTTAGACCCTCTTTCATATATCCTTGGCCTTGATATGGATGAAATACTTCATAACCTAAGTAAGCCGAGTGAAAATAACCTCTGATAATATTAGAGATATTAAAAGTTCCTACAATTGTATGGTCTTTCTCTAAACAAACGAAATAACGATGTTCTTGTGCTAGGTAGTGTTGAAAGTCAGATGGTGGATATGTCCACGGTTGATGTAATTGAACACTGCGCTCATAAGCTTCTTTAATTTCAGCCAAGTCATTTATTTGAGGTTTACGTAAATAGACTGAACTCATTTCAAAGCCATCTCCCAAACCATTTCGGTCACTTCATCAATTTTGACCTTTCCTTCAGGTTTATACCAAGTTACGGTCCATGAAATCGCTCCACCAACTAAACGTCGCCAAATAAAGGCATCATGCTTTATCTTGCCCTTTATGTGTAACTTTTCAATAACATCTAACCAAATTTGCTCATATTCATTACGCATTTTCAAAAGGTAATCTTGTTTTTCTTTTGAAAGAGCAAACCATTCATAAACCAACACAGCCATTGCAGCACCTGTATCTCCAGTAATCGAGATGAGTTCTGCTTTAATTAGGGCACGTAATTGTTGCTCTGGATCTGTAGATTGAGTTGCTGCATCTTCTAAACGGGCTAGGTTATAAATGATGGTTTGCTCCATCACATGGGCAAGGATGTCATCTTTACTTTTGAAGTGATGGAACAAACTCCCCGATTGAATACCAATAAATTGAGCTAGTTCACGGACAGTAGTTTTGTCATAGCCTTGCTTGTGAAATAGGTACGCGGCACCTTGTAATAAACGACCACGTGGGCTGTCATCAAAGCAAGAGATATTTGGAATCTGTTCAATTGAAGTAGCAATCATGCGTGCGGTTTGACCCTTTAAATAAAAATGAATACTGAAATTTTTTGCTAAATCTCACCATATTTCAGAATGATTATCGATTTTGGAAGATTTGGTCAATATCACAATAACATTTTGCTCTTTACAAACCAAGCGCTTGCTTGGTAATGTTGAGGCTAATTTTTAAACAGAACAACGAGAAATAAGATGGCAAGTAATCAACAGGATGATGAGCGTGTCGTAAAGATAGGTTGTGCCTCCGGATTTTGGGGAGATACCAATACTGCTGCTTTTCAATTGGTGCATTTAACCGATATTGATTATTTGGTTTTTGATTATTTGTCAGAAATTACAATGTCGATTATGGCAAAAGCGAAAATGGTAGAGCCGAAACATGGCTATGCCTTAGATTTTGTTAGTCGAGTAATGGCACCTCTACTTAAAAAAATTGCAGAAAAAAAGATTAAGGTGATTAGTAATGCAGGTGGGGTAAATCCACTTGCTTGTCGAGATGCCTTACAAAAAATAATTAGTGAATATGGTTTAAACCTGAAAGTGGTTGTGGTCTTAGGCGATGATCTTTTAGCAAAGCAAGAACAGTTCAAACAACAAAATATTCAAGAAATGTTTAGCAACGAGCCTTTGCCAGAGCAGGTGGCGAGCAGTAATGCTTATTTAGGTGCTGTGGCCATTCGCGATGCCTTGAACTTAGGTGCAGATATTGTGATTATGGGCCGTGTTGTAGATTCGGCTGTAGTGCTTGCTCCTTTGCTTCATGAATATCAGTGGTCGCTCGATGACTATGACAAGTTGGCGCAAGGTTCATTGGCAGGACATGTAATTGAATGTGGCGCTCAATGTACAGGCGGTAATTTTACCGATTGGCGTTTGGTTCAAGGCTTTGACAATATGGGTTTTCCTGTGGTTGAAGTCAGTGAGGACGGCTCATTTGTAGTCACAAAGCCACAAGGTACAGGTGGTCTGGTTTCTATCGCAACGGTTGCAGAGCAAATCGTGTATGAAATTGGCAATCCACAAGCCTATTTATTACCAGATGTGATTGCTGATTTTAGTCAGGTGCACCTAGAACAAGTTGGTGAGCATCGAGTGCGTGTGACTGGTGCAACAGGGCAAGCACCTACAGCACAATATAAAGTGAGTGCAACTTATCCTGATGGCTATCGGGTTTTAGTCAGTTTTCTAATTGCAGGGCGTGAAGCACCACAAAAAGCGCAAGTCATTGCCGATGCCATTTTAACTAAATGTGAGCGTGTGTTGGCCATGCGTTCAGTACCTCCTTTTAGTGAAAAATCTGTTGAAATTTTAGGCATCGAAAGTACTTATGGCGCACATGCCCAAGCATTAAATAGCCGCGAAGTGGTCGTCAAAATAGCTGTAAAACACATGTTTAAAGAAGCTTGTATGTTCTTTGCATCTGAAATTGCACAGGCTTCAACAGGAATGGCTCCAGCTTTGGCTGGCATTGTTGGAGGACGGCCTAAGGCATCTCCAGTGATTAAGTTATTTTCATTTTTAATTGATAAAAATCAGGTCAATGTCGAAGTTGATTTGGATGGGAAACGCTATCCTGTTGAAATTCCTAAAGGGTCTTCTACTCAGCAATTAAATACTTTTGCAGCAGGTGAAACAGCAGTTTATCAAGGTAATGAAATAGAAGTCCCTTTAATTGAAATTGCACATGCTCGTAGTGGTGATAAAGGCAATCATAGCAATATTGGGGTCATTGCGCGTAAAGCAGAATATTTACCTTGGATTCGTGCAGCACTCACAGAGCAAGCTGTTGCAAGCTATATGCAACACGTTTTGGATGCTGAAAAAGGACGAGTAATTCGTTATGAATTGCCGGGTTTAAAGACATTGAATTTTATGTTGGAAAATGCCTTGGGTGGGGGTGGTGTTGCAAGCCTGCGTATTGATCCACAAGGCAAAGCATTTGCTCAACAATTATTGGATATGCCTGTAAAAGTTCCGGCAAATCTTTTAGAAAAATAAAATGAATGGATGAAACAAAGATGAGTTATCAATCAATTTTTAGACCAGATGCCTTTGCCAATAAAGTCATTATTGTGACCGGTGGTGGCTCAGGAATTGGTCGTTGTACTGCCCATGAGCTTGCCGCATTAGGAGCCCAAGTCGTAATTACAGGACGCAAAATTGAAAAACTGGAAAAAATAAGCCAAGAAATTACAGAAGATGGCGGACTCGTTCATTTTATTGTGTGTGATAACCGAGAAGAAGAACAAGTTAAGAATATGATTGCTGAAGTGATTGAGAAGTTCGGCAAGCTTGATGGTTTAGTTAATAATGCGGGCGGTCAGTTTCCTTCGGCGTTAGAGAATATCTCTGCGAACGGCTTTGATGCAGTCGTGCGTAATAATCTGCATTCAACTTTCTATTTAATGCGTGAAGCTTATAACCAATGGATGGCAAAACATGGTGGCAGTATTGTCAACATGACTGCCGATATGTGGGGCGGCATGCCAGGAATGGGGCATTCAGGTGCTGCACGTTCGGGGGTTGATAACTTAACCAAAACAGCATCGGTCGAGTGGGGGAAATCTGGCGTTCGAGTGAATGCTGTAGCGCCGGGTTGGATTGTTTCATCAGGCATGGATAATTATAGCGGTGATTTTGCCAAGGTGATTATTCCAAGTCTTGCTGGCAATGTACCTCTAAAGCGTATGGGAACCGAGTCGGAAGTCTCATCAGCAATTTGCTATTTGTTATCTGATGCTGCGGCTTTTGTCTCTGGTGTGACCTTACGTATTGATGGGGCCGCATCACAAGGAACGCGAATGTATCCGCTAAGCGATGCGACAAATAGCGAATCTTATAACGGTTTCCATCGTGCGTTTATACCTGAAATTTTTAAAAAAGATAAGACTGAAAAAGCCGAGCAAAACAATAATTCAGGCTTGGAGTGAGGAATAAAGAATGACCATTCTCCAATCTGAAATTGCTGTAGGTAGTGAACAGTATCAAAAGAATAAAGATGCTCTACTTGCTCAGTTGAGTGAGGTCCGTGCAATTCAGCAAAAAAGCATTGATAAATCATACGCCGCTAAAGCAAAGTTCGATAAAAAAGGCAAAATTTTGCCGCATGAACGCGTGCGGTTATTGCTAGATGCCGACTCTCCTTTCATCGAACTTTGTGGTTTAGTTGGCTACAACATGCATGATGATAAAGATGGCTCGGAAGCTGGTGGTGGTGTGATTGCTGGCATTGGTTTTGTTAGTGGTGTGCGTTGCCTAGTCTCTGCAAGTAATAGTGCAATTAAGGGTGGAACCATGTCGCCCATGGGAGTGCAGAAGACTTTGCGTTTGCAAAAAATTGCTTTGGAACAAAAACTTCCGCTGATTACGCTAACCGAAAGTGGTGGCGCTAACTTAAATTATGCAGCAGAAGTATTTACCTACGGTGGTATGACCTTTGCCAATCAGGCACGCCTTTCTGCAGAAGGTATTCCACAACTGGCTGTTGTACATGGTAATGCGACAGCAGGTGGTGCTTATCAACCTGGGCTTTCTGATTATGTCATTGCGGTACGTAAACAAACCGAAATGCTTCTTGCAGGCCCTCCATTACTCTTGGCTGCAACTGGTGAAGTGGCAACGGCTGAAGAATTGGGTGGAGCGGAAATGCACTCTCAAATTGCCGGAACCGCTGAATATTTGGCAGAAAATGATGCCGATGGTATTCGACTTGCACGTGAAATTTTTGAGCATCTGAACTGGAAAGAACAGATCAAACCAGTTGATGCAGTCTATAAAGAACCTCGTTACGATGCCGATGAATTATTGGGTGTGATTCCAAGTGATCCTAAACAACCATTTGATATGAAAGAGGTGGTAGCCCGGATTGTTGATGATTCAGATTTTCTTGAATTTAAGCAAGAATATGATGATTTAACTGTTTGTGGCTGGGCAAAAATTGGTGGCTTGCATATCGGTATTATCACCAATAATGGTCCGATTACCCCTCAAGGTGCGGCGAAAACAGCTCAGTTTATTCACCTGTGTGAACAGACACAGCGTCCGCTATTGTTCTTGCATAACACCACTGGTTTTATGGTGGGAACAGATGCAGAGCAAAACGGTATTATCAAACATGGTTCAAAATTAATTCAAGCTGTTGCCAATTGTACCGTGCCGAAAATTTCGATTGTGGTAGCTGGGTCGTATGGAGCTGGCAACTATGCGATGTGTGGACGTAGTTTATCACCTGACTTTATTTTTGCTTGGCCGAATTCACATGTTGCTGTAATGGGCGCCGCTCAGGCTGGAAAAGTTTTACGTATTGTAGCCGAAGGCAAGCAAAAAGCTTCAGGTCAGGAGCCTAATCCTCAAATGCTCGATTTTCTGGAGCAAAGTACAGCCATGAAATTGGAGCAACAGTCTACCGCACTTTTCAACACTGCCATGTTGCATGACGATGGCATTATTGACCCTCGCGATACCCGAAAATTACTGATTTTCCTTTTACAAACCATTTATGAAGCACAGCAGCGGACATTGAATCTAAGCCGTTTTGGAGTGTCTCGCTTTTAATCAACTTTTACTGCAATTAAAAAAATTATCAGGAAGAATGTAATGAAATTTACTGCCGAACATGAAGCATTACGCCGTACAGCTCGTCAATTTGTTGAAAATGAGCTAAATCCGAATATTCCAGAATGGGAAGAGGCGGGTCGTTTCCCGATTCATGATGTATTTAAAAAGATGGGTGACCTGGGTTTATTAGGGATTTGTAAGCCTGAAGAAAATGGTGGTTTAGCTTTAGATTATTCTTATAACCTTGTTGTTGCCGAGGAAATTGGCCGTGCAGCTTGTGGGGGCGTGCCTTTAGCGATTGGTGTACAAACCGATATGGCAACACCAGCTCTCGCACGTTTTGGTCATAAAGAATTACGTGATGAGTTTTTAACACCAGCCATTGCTGGGGAATATGTGGCATCGATTGCTGTATCTGAAGTTCATGCTGGTTCTGATGTGGCGGCAATTAAAACTACGGCCAAAAAAGATGGTGATGATTATGTGATTAACGGCAGCAAAATGTGGATTACCAACTCATTACAAGCCGACTTTTTCTGCCTTTTAGCCAACACTTCTGATGATAAACCACACGTCAATAAATCGATGATTATTGTACCCGCAAAAACTAAAGGCATCAGTTTTTCAGAACCGCTCAATAAATTAGGAATGCGTTCAACCACCACAGCACAAGTTTATTTAGATAACGTGCGTGTGCCACAGCGTAATTTAGTCGGTGCAGAAGGCATGGGCTTTATGATGCAGATGATGCAATTTCAGGAAGAGCGTCTGTGGGCATGTGCCAATTCGATTGGAGGATTGGAAACATTAATTCAAAAAACCATTGCCTATACCAAAGAGCGTACCACTTTCGGTCAGCCACTCATCAATAATCAATATATCCATTTCCGCTTTGCTGAACTTATGACTGAAGTGGAAGCACTAAAAGCATTAACCTACCAAGCGTGTGAACAACACATTGCAGGTGAAGATGTCAGCATGCTGGCTTCAATGGCAAAATTAAAAGCAGGACGTCTAACTCGTGAAGTTGCGGATAGTTGTCTGCAATATTGGGGGGGCAATGGCTTTATGTGGGATAACCCCGCATCTCAGCTTTACCGTGACGGTCGCTTGGGGTCTATTGGTGGTGGGGCAGATGAGATTATGTTGGGGATTATTTGTAAGTTGATGGACATCCTGCCTAAAAAACAGAAATAAAATAAGGAATAAGCCATGACACTTTCCAAATCTCTACAAGCTTTAGATATTGATGACAGCATTCAATTAGAACAGGACGGTAGTATTTTATACCTCTGGTTAAACCGACCAGAGAGCCGTAATGCCATGAATTTGAATATGGTTAATGCTATTCAACAGGTCTTTGCTGCTATTCATGATGATCTTTCGATTCGTGCGGTCATCATCCGTGGTGAAGGAGGAACTTTTTGCGCAGGTGGTGATATTAAAGATATGGCAGCTTTGAGAGTTGAAGCGAGCAATATCGGTAGCCTACAACCTTATGCTGATTTTAACCGCCGTTTTGGTGCCATGCTTGAGCAAGTTGAAACCGCCTCACAGACGGTTGTGGTGATTTTAGAAGGGGCTGTTCTAGGTGGTGGTTTTGGTCTGGTATGTGTTTCCGATGTTGCGATTAGCCGTGACAATGCCCAGTTTGGATTGCCTGAAACTGGGCTAGGAATAATTCCTGCGCAGATTGCTCCTTTTGTAGTGAAGCGTATTGGTCTAACTCAGGCTAGACGACTTGCTTTGTTGGGGATGCGTTTTGAAGGACCTACGGCGCTCAGTGTCGGAGTAGTTCATCAGCTTGCTCATAATGAATTAGAGCTAGAGCAGGAATTACAGGAAACTATTCAGCAAATTAAACGCGCTGCACCACAAGCTTCACGTATAACGAAAGCACTATTACATCGAACACTCAATGAACCATTGAATCATTTGCTTGATGATGCTGCGCAACAATTTGCTCAAGCGGTTGGTGGTGTTGAAGGGCAAGAGGGAACGATGGCTTTTATTCAAAAACGTTTGCCGAATTGGGCCGATGAGCAATAAAAGATAAGGATAAAAATAATGAAATTTTCAAAAGTACTGGTTGCCAATCGTGGTGAAATAGCAGTTCGGGTGATGCAGACAGCAAAGGCAATGGGTTATCAAACTGTGGCGGTCTATTCCGATGCAGACCGTAATGCTCGCCATGTGCAAGAAGCTGATGAAGCAGTTTATATTGGAGCTTCTAAAGTATCTGAATCTTATCTTTCAATTGCCAAAATTATAGAAGCTTGCAAAAAAACAGGCGCGGATGCTGTACACCCAGGTTATGGCTTTTTGTCAGAAAATACCGATTTTGCTCAGGCCTGTATCGACAATCAAATCACTTTTATTGGTCCGACAGCCTCTGCAATTGAGTTGATGGGGAGTAAACGACTTTCAAAAATTGCTATGATTGAAGCGGGTGTACCTTGTGTGCCGGGCTACGAGGGAGATCGTCAAGACCTTGAATATTTGGCTACACAAGCAGAGCAGATTGGTTACCCGCTAATGGTGAAAGCTTCTGCTGGCGGTGGTGGTCGTGGTATGCGTTTGGTTCAGCAGCCATCCGAGCTTGTAGAGGCTTTACAAACTGCACGTTCAGAAGCTGAAAATGCATTTGGTTCAGGTGAGCTTATTTTAGAAAAAGCAGTGATTGCACCGCGCCATGTTGAAATTCAAGTTTTTGGCGATACGCATGGCAATTATGTATATTTGTTTGAGCGTGATTGTTCGATTCAACGCCGTCACCAAAAGGTTGTAGAAGAAGCACCCTGTCCAGTCATGACACCCGAACTGCGTCAGCAAATGGGAGAGGCCGCTGTTGCTGCTGCCAAAGCATGTGCTTACGTAGGCGCGGGAACTGTTGAGTTTTTGCTTGATGCATCGGGTGAATTCTATTTTCTAGAAATGAATACACGCTTGCAGGTTGAGCATCCAGTTACTGAACTTATTACAGGATTAGATTTGGTTGAATGGCAATTGCGTGTCGCCAATGGCGAGCATTTACCATTGCAACAACATGAATTTTCCATCAAGGGACATGCAATCGAAGTGCGCTTGTATGCTGAAGATCCACGTCAAGATTTCTTACCGCAAACAGGTCAAGTTTTACGTTGGAAGCCCACAATTTTGCCAAATGTACGAATTGATCATGGCATGTTAGCAACAGATGAAGTTAGCCCTTTCTACGACCCGATGGTGGCTAAAGTGATTGCATACGGTAAAACTCGAGAGGATGCGATTCGTCTGCTGGCTCGTGCTGTAGATGATTGTGTTTTGCTGGGCGTGAACAGCAATAAACAGTTCTTGGTCAATTTATTACGTCATCCAGTCGTTGTCGCTGGTGATACGAATACCGCATTCATTCAACAGCATTTTCAAGATGACGACAGCTTAAACTCTCAGGTTTTATCTTTAGAAACCTTGGCTATTGCCGCGGCATTATTTAGCCAAAGTAAAGGTACTGCGGTGTGGCAAACTGGACTTGGTGTTCCATTACCCTTAAAAATAAAATATGACGATCAGCAAATCCAGTTACAGCTTTCATCTGTAAATAACACATTCACGGTACAGCTCTGTGATCAAACTGTTTGTATTGAAGTCATTGAAAAGACAGACGAGCAGCTAACGTATTTTGTTGATGGTATACGCCGCCGTGTTCAATATGTTTTAGACGGTGATCAGCTTTATTTAGATCGAGACAATGGCAATGTTGCGATTCGCAATGTGACTTACGCTGCTCCAGAAACGGCTGATGTTGCGGGAGATGGTAAAATTCGTGCGCCTATGGATGGTGCTGTGATCAATATCTTGGTTAATAAAGGTGATCAAGTCGTGAAAGGGCAAACCTTACTGGTACTTGAAGCTATGAAGATCCAGCAACAGATTAGATCTGATGTCGATGGTGTAGTCGAAGATATTTTAGGACAGCAAGGGCAACAAGTAAAAAAACGGCAAATATTATTTAGTATTCAAATTTAATAAAAAAGCCACCTGTTATGGGTGGCTTTTAGTTGATTGCATAAGCAAATTTTTAAGCAATGAATTGTGTATAGGCACAGTACAAATAGCCCAAAATTGCTAAAGCAACCACAGGGGCAATAATCTTTGACCATGTCGGTACAGAGATCTCGGTAGCTTGTTCTTCAATATGCACGTCATCATGATGAGGTTGGGCTTGGTGAACCATTTGGTTGAACTCCTTCATTGTTGTATCCAATGATAGCTCTTCTTGTTCCACAGGTTTAGAACCAATTAATTCATTTAGGTGGTTTGTTGACCAAACCCAATCTTCTGCCTGACCTGATAAATGTTCGACTTGACCTAAAATTAATTCTTTTAGGCCATTATGCCCAAAACCGCCTGTTTCATCGAGCTGGTTAAGTTCTGCCAATTGCAAAGTTAAAATTTCAGAAATACTCTGTTCTAATTCTGAATTTTTTAAAGTTGACTGGTTATGCTTAGAAGTTGTTAAATGGCGAGCAACTTCCTGAATATAAAGTGGATCTGCCGATTTTACTTCATGATAAATCTTATTGTCATCTTGGCGCCATAAACTAATCAGTTTTCCAAGCGTAAGAATATTCACCTCATCAATCAGTTTATTTTTTTCATTAACTGGATATTGATTTAAAAGCTGAGGCTTTTGAATTTTTATCTGCTCAGCAAAGTATTGGACTAAATCAAATGCCATGCTTTCTTCCTCTAAATTTAATCTAAAATTCTTAACGTTGGTTTTTTCTTGGTCGATGTTGTGTCAGCTTCTTGTACTTCTGGCTCTACTGTATTTTCTACAGGCGCTACATTGGCATATTCTTCAGGATCAAAGAATAAACCTTGCCCATTCTCACGTGCATAAATACCTAAAACTGCTTGAATAGGTACATAAATGTCTTTCGATGCCCCCCCGAAACGGGCAGAAAAAGTAATGGATTCATTTGCAATAAGAAGTTGATGAACAGCATGAGGCACGATATTCAAAACGATTTGCCCATCTTTAACAAATTGCTGTGGAACATCTGTATGTGGCTGTGTCGCATCCACTAATAGATAAGGAGTAAGCTGGTTATCGCAAATCCATTCATAGATTGCACGAGCAAGATAAGGACGTGTAGGGGTTAAATCAATAGGTTGCTCAGACATATCACACTATTCCATATTTAATAGTTCATTGTAACGGTTTTTCTCTTGAGCCGTCATTGATTTAGCAAAAGAAGGCCTCTCAAAGATACGTTTACAATACAAAAGTATCGGTCGGCAGTGCTGTTTCGGTAAATCGATTCCCATGCTATTTAGCCTTAAGAAAATAGGGGCAAGCATACAGTCCAAGATGGTGAAATTTTCAGACATAAAATAAGGAAAATGCTGAAATAGGGGAGTAAGTGAAATTAAAGTTTCACGTAATTCTTTTTGAGCTTTTTGCTTTTGTTCGACATTTAAAGAATCAGCATGCTTTAACATCTGATCTGCTAATTTGAACCAGTCGTTTTCAAGTCTCCATATATATTGACGTTGCTCTGCACGCACCATTGGCGCATCTGCGTAAAGCTTACCTTGGCGATAACGATCATCTAAATATTCAGCAATAATAGGCGCTGAAAATAATTTAAGGTTTTGCTCGACCAGCATCGGCAATTGGTTATAAGGATTTAAACTTGCTAAATCTTCGTCTTCATGGTCAGTTACGATCAATTGATATTTGATTTGCTTTTCTGCTAATAAGAAACGAATCCAGTGAGAACGGAAATCATCAGCATGACTGTAAAGGGTAATCCCCTGAATAGAGGTGTTTTCGACCGACATATCACAAGACGACGTGGTTGAGTGAATCGATTAGGATACTAAAAATGCTCTAGGAAATCACGGTTCTAACGAGATAGTTTGTTTATATTTATAAGTTTGCATTTTATTGTTCTATTTTCATAATAAAAAAAGCCTTGGAAAAATCCAAGGCTTTTTGTCCAACTCGATAAACGAATTAACGTTTAGAGAATTGAGGACGCTTACGAGCTTTACGTAAACCAAGTTTCTTACGTTCAACTTCACGAGCATCACGAGTAACGAAACCAGCTTGACGAAGAACAGGTTTTAAAGTTTCGTCAGCAGCGATAAGCGCACGAGTAATACCGTGACGGATCGCGCCAGCTTGACCACCAATACCACCACCTTTAACAGTGATGTAAAGGTCAAACTTTTCAGTAACTTCTAAAAGTTCTAAAGGTTGACGAACAACCATACGAGCAGTTTCACGACCGAAATATTGCTCTAAAGTACGGTTGTTAATAACGAGTTTGCCTGTACCAGCTGACAAGAAAACACGTGCAGTTGCGGTCTTACGGCGACCTGTACCATAATTAGTAGCCATGTGCTGTATCCCTTAGATGTCCAAAACTTGTGGCTGTTGAGCAGCATGCGGATGCTCAGTACCAGCGTACACTTTCATTTTTTTGATCATTGCATAACCAAGAGGACCTTTTGGTAACATGCCTTTAACTGCTTTTTCAAGAACAGCTTCAGGCTTGTGAGCAATTAACTTCTCGAAGTTAGTCTCACGGATACCACCAGGGAAACCAGTATGGCGATAATATTTCTTATCAAGTGCTTTTTTACCAGTCACTTGAACTTGTTCAGCATTAATCACAACGATGTAATCGCCAGTGTCAACGTGAGGAGTATAAGAAGTTTTGTGCTTACCGCGTAAACGACGAGCGATTTCAGTCGCAAGGCGACCTAAAGTTTTGCCAGAAGCATCAACAACATACCAGTCATGTTGAACTTCAGCTGGCTTAGCGCTGAGAGTTTTCATTAAACCACTACCTATTATAGTTGGTTTGGACTATGGAATCTGTCCAAACAAAAGGAGCGAGCATTCTAAACGAGTTTGTTCAAAGTCACAAGAAAAATCCAGTTTAAGCCATATAATTTAATCCATAAACTGATGAATGCGGGATATGTTAAAATCAAACAAATTTTCGTTATGTGTCTGGGGTGATTGTGCTGCCTTTATATGTCACTTCCGGTGAGCCGGCTGGTATTGGTCCAGATATTTGCTTGAGCTTGGCTAAGCGAGTTGATGAACGCCCACTTGTTATTTTGGGTGACCGAAATTTATTAGAACAACGTGCCCAGAAACTCGGGATAAATATTCAATTTATAGAATATACCGGACAAACTGAATCATCATCTTCAGGTGAACTTTATATAGAGCATGTACCTTTAGAAACGGCGGTTGTTGATGGGCAATTAAACTCAGCTAATGCTGCTTATGTATTAGAACAATTACGCCGTTCAGCTGATTATGCGATGTCTGGTAAAAGTGTTGGGGTCGCCACTGCTCCTGTGCAAAAGTCGGTCATTAACGATGCAGGTATTTTGTTTAGTGGACACACTGAATATTATCAAGAATTTGCAGGTGTAGAGCGTGTCGTTATGATGCTTGCGACTAAGACTTTACGTGTTGCATTGGCTACTACACATTTGCCCTTAAGAGATGTTGCAGATGCAATTACCAAAGATCGTTTGCATCAGGTCATTGATATTTTATTACATGATTTAAAAACTAAATTTAAGATTATGGATCCGCGCGTACTTGTTTGCGGATTAAATCCTCACGCGGGTGAAGATGGGTATTTGGGACGCGAAGAGATTGATACCATTAATCCAGTACTTGAAAGTTATCGGGCACAAGGAATAAAAATGAGCCTAAGCTTGCCTGCGGATACCTTATTTACTCCTGAACATCTTAAAAATGCTGATGCTGTACTTGCTATGTACCATGATCAAGGTCTACCTGTGTTAAAATCACAAGGGTTTGGTGAGGCCATCAATATTACATTGGGTTTGCCATTCATCCGAACTTCGGTCGATCATGGCACGGCATTGTCTTTGGCCGGGACCGGTTTGGCAAAAAGCTCAAGTTTAAATGTCGCTGTCGATTTAGCTTTATCTTTGGCAGCGAGCTAAATTTTTCATGTTGGAAATGTTCTATGTATCAAATTAATGCCCTAAACCCGAAAGATGAAGGGCATAAAGCTCGTAAACGTTTTGGTCAAAACTTCTTACATGATCAGCGAGTCATTGCCAAAATCGTGCGCTCGGTAAATCCGCGTGCGGGTGAAAATGTTGTCGAAATTGGACCTGGTTTGGCCGCATTAACATCTCCTTTAATTGGAGAATGTGATGCATTAACAGTTGTTGAACTAGATCGTGATTTAGCAGCAGGCTTACCAGAACGCGTTCCACATCCTGAACGTTTAACGATTATAGAAGCTGATGCATTAAAATATGATTTTAGCGAACTGGTAAAAGATGGTCGACCATTGCGTGTGGTTGGTAATTTACCTTATAACATTTCAACCCCATTACTTTTTCATCTCTTGGAATTTGGCAGTAAAGTTAAAGACATGCACTTTATGCTCCAAAAAGAGGTGGTTGACCGTATTACGGCTGAGCCAAACACAAAAGAATATGGTCGCTTGTCGGTAATGATTCAGTATTATTGCCAACCAACGTTTTTATTTGAAGTGCCAGCTGGCGCATTTAACCCACCACCTAAAGTAACGAGTGCTGTTTTCCGCCTTGTTCCCTATGAACAAAAGCCAATTATTGCAAAAGATGAAAAAGCTTTAGCTCGGTTGGTTGGTCATGTATTTACCCAACGTCGTAAAACCCTAAGAAATAGTCTTAAAGGTATGATCGCTGAAGATGGCTTTGAAAAAGCAGGCGTTGATCCGATGGCCCGTCCTGAAACTTTAACACTTACTCAATTTGTTGCTTTAGCCGATCAAATGGTGGGATAAATGACTAAACGTTTTAATTATGTGATTGGCGATGTACAAGGGTGTTTTGATGCTCTGAAAGCCTTACTTAAAGAAATACGTTTTGATCCAGACCAAGATTTTTTATGGTTTGCAGGTGATTTGGTCGCTCGTGGCGAAAACTCAGTGGGTGCCTTACGTTTTGTTAAAAAACTTGCTGACCGCGGAGCTGCTGCAACTGTACTCGGAAACCATGACCTCACTTTAATTGCGGGTGCACGTGGTTTAAAAGAGATTAAAGAAAAAGATCGCACGCAGGATGTTATTGATGCAATTGATGGCGATGAATTAATCGACTGGTTGCGTAAACAACCTTTATGTTTATTCCCAAACGAGCACACAATTCTTACTCATGCGGGCATACCTTGCATTTGGGATGCACAAAAAACTGCAACGCTAGCAAAAGAGGTTGAAGCAGTACTCTCACATCAAGATTTATCTTTATTGGATGCTTTTTTAGCAGAAATGTATGGTTCAAAACCCGATTTGTGGGAAGACAATCTAACGGGTTCAGCACGTTTACGTTGTATTACCAATTATTTGACTCGCATGCGTTTAACCAACGCAGAAGGAGCTTTAGAGTTCAGTTTTAAAGATGCTCTAGATGCGCCAATGCCAGAAGGCTATTTACCTTGGTTCGAATTTCCAAGTAAAGCTGCTCAGACTCATCAGATTATTTTTGGTCATTGGGCTGCACTAGAAGGTAGAAGCATCAATGAGCAAATCCAGAACATTGATGGCGGCTGTGTTTGGGGACGAAAATTAATGGCTTATCGCCTTGAAGATAAAGAAATCTTTGCTGTCGATAATCCTGAGCGGATATAGGAAAAGCAATGCTTTTCATGAGCACAAGACGAAGGTTGTACCCGAGTGAAAATAAAAAAGCCGCATAAGCGGCTTTTTTATTTTTAACTTTTATTCTACGCGTAACCAAATTTGATTACGTCCCAAAGCAGAAATTCCTAGATATCCACGCATATGAAGACGTTTACCAGTTGCGCTAAGTTTTGCTTTAAGCCCATAAACTTTGCCCGTATTCGGATCTAGAATTTTCCCGCCTGTATAATTAAGCTCATCTGTCTTTTTTAAGCCAGTTGCAATATCCAAACCTAAAATTGGTTTATTGGTATAGGGCGCAGGGCAGTTATCACAAATCTCTTTAGGCGTATAACCAGGCCGTGGTGTAACTTTAACAATTTTTCCCGTATAACTTCCATTTGCTTCTTTTCGTATTTCTACCTGTGCTTTGGGCGCACCAGTCTTATCATCAATTGTTTGCCAAAGACCTGTAATATCTGCTGCAAATGTAGCAGTATTGATCCCCAATAAGAGCAAAGCTCCAATAAAAATTTTCCCCATCATTAAAAATCCTTTTAACATTGAAAGGTCATCTTATTGCGAATTTATATACCGTTCAATGTTTATTTAATAGGCTTATTAATTATGGTGTTCCGAGTGACAACATTAATGTAGGTAGCCAAATCGCAGTAAATACGCCATTCAAAGCCATACCAAATGCAGCGTAGCGACCCGCAACTGGACCGCGTTGCCAAGCTTGAGCTGTTCCTATGGCATGCGCAGCTAAACCTAAGGCTAAACCGGAAGCACGCTCATCATGAATATGCTTGAGTAAAAATGGTGAAAAAGCCGCTCCAATAACCCCAGATAAAATAACAATAAGGGTTACCAGTGTTTCAGGAGCATGTAATAACGTTGCGATATTCAGGGCGATAGGGGTAGTCACCGCACGGGTTGCAAATGCAAGAATGGTAGGTTCCGACATATGCAATAAATAAGCGAGGCCCATAGGCAAAGCAACAGCGCTAATACTTGCAAAACATAAAATACCAATGACCGATTTAATTGGAAGGTCATCGTAACGCATTGCAGCTAAAGGAATGGCTAAGGCTACAGTCACATATCCCAATAAATGGCTAAATAACTCATTCACATAAAGACGATATTGTTCATAAGGGACTTGTAAAACTGAAAGTAAGGCAATGACAATGAACATGCCGAAAACTAAAAGTGGAACTTGCGGAAAGCGTCGGTTTAAAGGTTTTGCACAGAGATAACCAATTAATGTGATTAAAAAACCGTAAAAAATCGTAAACATTTTATTCTCCTTATAACCAACGTTTTGCCATTTTTGCATAGACCCACAAAGGTATAAGGGTGCTGACTACTAAAACAAAAAGGAATAGTGGAATTTCTTTACCCATATGCACCAACATAATTAAGGAGCCAGCACAAACGGGTAAAAAGGCAAATCCACTTTCTTTCATAATTTTATTATTCGTATCGACTATCCGTAGAGGGATTTTTTTGAACTTTCTCCAGATAATCAAAATAGTGAGTAAGCTGATTAAGCCAACGAGATTCCCCAATTCTGGATGACCAAAAGCACGCATGACGATGACAGAGCCTTCACGAAAACCAATAATGAGTAGTAAAGTTGCTACCCATGCTGTCCAGTCTATACTTTTGATCTTATCCATATTTTTTATCTCTAAAAGTTTACTTATCAAGTTTTAACTGATCTGACCCTTGATTTCAAACTCCTCCAAGGGACGGCTAAATTGACTAGCACGTTCTCCCAAGATTTCCTCTAAGGGCAGTTTTGCTTGGCGAATAAGCTTTTCTAACTTATGTGGGGCAATGCGTACATCAATATGCAATAAGCCAGCATCATCATAGTGTTCAGACTGAATCACATTTAAAGCATAAAGTTGGGTGCGCAATTTGCCATAAGCAGGTTTAAGAATCAGTGAAAAATGTTGAATTTGACCCATTAAACATTCTTGCACTGCTTGTTGAAGTAATTCTAGACCAAGGCCAGCATGAGCAGAAACATAAACTCGATCTGGTACATGTGGCTCTGCATAAATGATTTTGGCTTCTTCACCACTTAAGTCAATTTTGTTGTATACCCGAAGTACTGGAGCATCTGCGCCAATCTCTTTTAATACACCTTCAACTGCTTCAATTTGATCAAGCATGTCATGGCTATTACTATCAATAACATGCAGTAATAGAGTGGCTTCAAGTGTTTCTTCAAGTGTTGCTTTGAATGATTCAACTAAATCATGTTGTAAGTTTCGTACAAAACCTACCGTATCTGCTAACACGACAGTACCAATACCATCCCATTCTAAACGACGTAATGTCGGATCGAGTGTTGCAAATAGTTGGTCGGCTGCGTAGACATCACTTTTCGCTAAAATATTAAATAGAGTTGATTTGCCCGCATTGGTATAACCAACTAGCGACACAGTTGGAATGGCTGCCTTTTGTCTTGCAGCACGCCCTTGTATACGGGTTTGATGTACTTTTTCTAATTTATCTTTTAATTGGGCAATACGAACACGAATGAGGCGACGATCTGTTTCTAGTTGTGTTTCACCAGGACCACGTAAGCCAATACCACCTTTTTGTTGCTCAAAGTCTGCTGACCAACCGCGAATAAGGCGCGTAGATAAATGTTTAAGCTGAGCAAGTTCGACTTGTAATTTACCTTCATGCGTACGGGCACGCAGCGCAAAAATATCTAAAATTAAGCCAGTACGGTCAATGACTCGACATTTTAATATTCTTTCTAAATTTCGTTCTTGAGCGGGTGACAAAGCATGGTCAAAAATCACCAGACTTGCTTCTAGCTCCTGAACTCGCTCGGCAATTTCTTCGACTTTCCCTGAGCCAATAAAAAATTTAGGATTGGGTTTATTTCGCTGAACCTTAATATGTTCAAGGATATCTGCACCAGCAGACTGTGCAAGTAGAGCAAACTCTTCGGCATCCAGATCATCTAATAATTGTACAGAAACACTCACTAAAATTGTGCGTTCACCGCCTTGATGCCGATCAACATATTCCACGTGGCTATAAATCCTGAAAATGGGAAAACTTTATTCTAGATGAAACTTGAGCAAAAGGGGAAAGCGTTTGTTCTTATCCTTTAGATTAGTTAAATGTAGTTAGAGATGTCTGAATTTATTTTATTTCCCGTTCTCTATCATCAATGCAAGTTTATTCTGAAACGTATAGAATGCTCGAGATGGGTATAACAATGATTGATCGTTAGTGAAAATTTATGGCTCAAACGCAAAGTATAGTTAATTCAACGTTAAAGAAATTATCAAAAATAGGTTTATACGGAAAAAAAGTCACTTCTGCTACAGCTGCAATTAGTGAAGGTTTTTATTTAGTTTATCGACATGGCCTTTATAAAGATCCTAATAATCCAGTTAATACACGCTATGTTCAATATTTTTGCCGCCGTTTATGTCAGGTTTTTAACTTAGATGTAGAAGTACATGGAACAATTCCTAGAGAACCTGCTCTTTGGGTAAGTAATCATATTTCCTGGCTAGATGTTGCTGTTTTAGGTTCAGGTGCTCGAGTTTTCTTCCTTGCTAAAGCTGAAATTGAAAATTGGCCTATTTTCGGGAATTTAGCTAAAGGTGGTGGAACTTTATTTATTAAGCGTGGGTCTGGGGACTCCGTTAGAATCCGTGAGCAAATTACCGAATTTTTAAAACAAAATATTCCTGTACTATTTTTCCCTGAAGCGACTACCACCGATGGGCATTCTGTTAAGAAAGTACATGGCCGTTTACTCGGGGCTGCTATTGAGGCTCAACGTCCAGTACAGGTATGTTTAATTTGTTATGTAAACCGTTATGGACAATTAGATACAGTTGCTCCATTCATTGGAGAGATGTCTTTTGCCGAACATATTCAACGCGTACTTGAAATGCCGAAAGTAACAGCTCATTTGTTAACTTTGCCACCAATTTCTGTGGAAGGGCATGATGTGAAAAGTTTAACAAATGAAGTTCAAGAAAAAATGGTAGAAGGCTTGGCTCAACTACATCAAAAAGTACTTAAGCCAAAAAACTAATTACATGAATCCTTCGATTGGCAGCCATGAAAGAAACTTCATGCCTGCCTTTTGCCACCATTTCATCTCGGGTTCTTGTTTATAAATTAAGGGACCATGTGAAGTCTCTTGCTGCCAATAAATATGATTATTAGCGTCGAGCTTTAGCTTATAAGCAAATTTGTTTAAATTTTCATCCATCGTGTGGTGAATGGTTTTAGCCAATGATGGGCTATCCAAAATTACGCCAATTTCAGTATTCAAATATGCTGAGCGTGGATCAAAATTAAATGAACCAATAAAAACCTGCTCATCTAATGCCATAAGTTTTGTATGTAAACTTGAACGGCTTAATCCTTTCATATTCACTTTCGCTTTAGTTGCAAGCTCATCTGTATTTTTATTTAAATCTCTTTTATCTGGTGTCGGTAAAAATTCATAAAGTTGTACGCCGTTTTTAAGAAGTTCTTTACGGTACTTTCCATAAAAGGCATGAACGACAGCAACGTCATTCGCTTTAAACGAGTTGGTTAAGACTCGGACTTCAACGCCTTCTTTAGCAAGAGTACTTAAAATCTTGGCACCTTGCTTTTCAGGAATAAAATAAGCTGAAATTAAATCAACATTACTTTCCGGTTTTTCTAGGTGGTTAATTAACTGGAAATTAAGGTGCTCTTCTTTTTTAGCCTTTGATTTGATTTTATCCGGTGAGTCTTTTACGACTTCGGCTTTGACCCAGTCGAATTGAATATTACGATTTAACCATTCATCAAATGCATGTGATTTTGCAGTTAAGTTTAGAAAGTTCTGAACAGTTGCTTGTTGGTAGTGAGCTTCAAGTTGTTCTTTTAATCCTTCATAGCGTAAACGGTGCTGTTCAGGACTTACGATACTTTGAACTGAATATGCATATTCATGATTCCAGTAGTCATCAAACGAATTCACAATATCATCAACAGCAGCACCAACTAACATCACATCGACATCAGAGAATTGATAACTATCACTTACATTGTAATATTGATTTGTCATGTTTCGTCCGCCAATAAGAGCAACCTCATTGTCGGCAATAAAACTTTTATTATGCATACGACGATTGATACGTTTTAAATCAAGAACCATATCCATCGCGCGATATTTACGAAAACGGTAGGGGTTAAAAAGCTTAACTTCAATATTTTTATGCTGAGAAAGGGCAAGTAAAATCCCTTCTATTTTTTTTGCATTATTATCATCAATAAGAAGTCGGACTTTTACCCCGCGATCAGCTGCCCGAATAATCGCGTGTAATGCCAAAGCACCAACTTTGTCATTGTCCCAAATGTAATATTGTAAATCTAAAGTCTTTTCGGCTTTATCAATTAATCTTAGGCGGGCTGCTAGAGCCTCCAAAGGATCATTTAAGACGTGATAACCCGTTAGCTTTGGGTTTTGCTGACGTAAAGGAGTAATCAGTTTGGCAAGTGAGGTCTCAGAAGTATCAATATCTTTTGCATATTGTACTGGTTCAACACCATGTTTTGGCAGAGTACTACATCCTGTCAAACCCACAGCAAAACTAGAACATAGGACTATAGAGGCTTTTATCAAAAAGCCTTTAGCTTGTTGATTCGTTTGAAGCTGTTTGGAATGAATGGATTGTGCCATAATCAGTACATACGATAACGTGAGCTAGAGTATAATTCGTGCATATTGAAAGATAAATATTGAATTTGATTACTAGCAATCAATATAAGATAAGTCGAGAGTCGTAATGTGGAATCCAAATTCAATTATTTTTTGTTTTTTCTTTATATTTTCAATACTTGCTTTATGGGGGATTTCTGAAGCTTGGATTCACCAATCTCGGACCGAGACTATTCATCCATTTAAAGCTTTTGTCCATTTACTCGCATTCTATCTTTCTTATCTACTTATTCCTCTCTGGTTTTTTAACTTATACGCTGCTTGGACTGGTTACTATTCAATTCATCAAGGTATTTTCATCTTTTTCTTAAGTGGCGTTTTAATTTATGCCCGATTTATTGAACCTCATCTAGTACGTGTCGATACACATCAATATCGGTTAAATCCAGATCGAAGTTTTAATAAACCTGTAAAAGTAGCGTTAATTGCTGATTTACATATTGGTTTATTTTCAGGGCATGAGCGCCAGCTAAAAACAATAGTTAAAAAATTAAATGAACAGCAACCTGATTTAGTGGTTGTGGCAGGTGACTGGACATATGAGCCGGAAAATAGACTAATTCAAGAATTGAGTGTTTTAAAAGAAATTCAGGCACCTGTTTACTCCGTTCCTGGAAACCATGATGAGCAATATCCAGGACCACCTATCCAACAATTATTAAAAGATGCCTTGTTCTATAATGAAGTTGTCGATATTGAAGGCAAAATAGTTGATTTTGAAGAGTTTCGTTTGATAGGTATTGGTGATCTGTGGGCTGGAAAAACCGACATGCGTTCTATGCCAGATTTACCCCAAGACAAACCTTGGTTAATCCTTTCCCATAATCCCGATACGGTAGACATGGTGCCTAAATTGCCGAATCGACCATTAATGTTATCTGGGCATACACATGGAGGGCAGGTTGAGCTTCCATGGCTTACCACCTATATTATGAAAAAAGTGTCAATTTTAGGTCATAAACGTGGATTTTACTCTCACGAACATGCCGATGTTTTTGTGACAGTTGGCACAGGAATGGTCGGCATCCCTTTACGTTTTAGAGTACCGCCGACAATTGATATTATTGAGTTAGTTTAAAATAAAAAAGCCAATCACAGAGGATTGGCTTTTTTATAAATTGAAAATTATGGAATAACAACAATGGCAACACGTCGGTTAATCGCACGATTTTCATTGGTTGTATTTGGAACATAGGGCTGCGTTGAACCGCGACCAATCACATAGATATTTTCTTGCTTAAACCCGCGAGCTAAGAAAAGGTTTGCCACACTTTGTGCGCGCTCTTCAGACAGCTTTTGATTATAAGCAGCATCGCCAACATCATCAGTATGACCAACAATTTTCAATTTATTCAGATCATATTTATTCAATTGAGATGCTAGACGCACTAACTCAGCTTCATGGCTCTGTTTTAACTCTGCATTATTAAAGTCAAACAACAAACGTTCTGGTAAACCTAAAGTCCATCCTTCATTTGTAAGCACAAAACCTTCTTTTTTGAGCAATTTTACCTGACGATATTTTAATGGACCAAAACTCAGGCACCCTGCAAGAGTAATGCATAGCAATGCAATAAAGGAGAGTTTTAAAGATATTGTATTCATAGATTAGCCTAAATTTAATTTTCAGGTTTATAGATAAACCAGCGTTCATCCGAATTTTTAGCCTTATACATTGCCTGATCTGCTTGCATAATGAAATCTTCGGGGCTAGATGCAAATTGTGATAAAGCAATACCTACACTAAAACTGAAGTAAATGGTTTGACCATTCAGATGCAAAGGTTCTTTACAGCTTTCGAGTAAATTTTCAGCAATAGATATTAAATGATCAGCATGACTAATGGAATGCAAAATAACAGCAAATTCGTCGCCACCTAAACGCGCGATAAAATCTTGATGACGTAAACGCGTTTGCAAGCGATTTGCCATTTCTTTTAAAACTTCATCTCCAGCCAAATGTCCAAACTGGTCATTAATCGCTTTGAAGTTATTGTTATCTATAAATAATAAAGCAGATTTGTTATCAAACCCCTTATCTTCAAACATATCTAAAAGAATTTGATAAAAATAATGTCTATTAGGTAATAAGGTGAGCTGATCGTGATGAGCCTGAAATGACAATTTACGATTTTCTTTTTGTAATTGATTGTCCCATATCTGAATTTCTTCAAGTAACTCATTAAAAACAGTATTTAAATCTTGAAATTCTTTAATTCGATTATAAGGGAACCGAAGATTATAAGCTTTTTGCTCACTTACAATTTGAGCAATATTGGTAAGTGGATAAATAGCTTGCATAATTTGGCGATAAGTTAGATTTACTGACCACCACAAAGCGCAAACAATAAACAACATCGCAATTGCGAGCCCTACCATAATCATTTTTAGGAACTGCAAGATTTTTTCTGAACTACCAAACAGGGTTAATTCACCTACATTTTGTTCGTGATGATAAATTGTAAGATGCACAGGTTCATTTAAAAACCAATGATCAAACCAGCCCTCTAAAATTGAAGTCTGACTTGATAATTTAAAACTTTGCGCAATAAGGTGGTGTTCTGAATCATAAATATGAATAGTACGGATTGAATGATCATTCGTATATTCATTCAAAATTTGCTCTATCGTAATTTTGTCATTAAATACAACTGCTGGTTGAATACGTTCGAGCAGGGTATGGCTGAGCAATTGTAAATTTTGCTTGGCATAGGTTTCCATTGTAAAAACAGAAATCGATACAAAGGTAAAAGAACAAATAAAGAACGTAATTGCAAAAATCGTAAATTGAGACTTTCTAAATAAAGCATGCAGAGACGTGGACTGATACAACTTAGATATCATAATCCTTACTCCGCATTCTTAGCCAAGAGCAATACTCTCGGATCAATATGAACTTTGGAGTGACTTAAAGCATCTAAGTTAACTTTAAAGGTAGTGTAATTATTTTGATTATATAAACAAAAGATACTTCCTATTTCACAGTCTGAATTATTGATGCTTAAAGAAAGTAAAGAACGATAAGGATAATTCTGAATAAGGCTTTGTTGTTGCTGTGGCGAAGTAGTAGAGAAATAAACAGCCTGACAATGTGACCGTGCAAAATCTTTCGCGTTTACAGTTTGAACACGATAATTATAAGACATTTGCTGGATATAAGATTGAAAGGTAGATGTAATAGAGGGATTATCAATAACACAAAGGGTAGGAGTATTTACATTCTCCCACTTACTGTAGCTTAAAATAGATAAAGTAAGCACATAGAAGTTATGTTTTGAATTGGCATAACAAGGGCCACTCGTAGCAAACACTACAAGTATGCAAACAAATACTTTCTTAGCGAACTGCCACATGGTGAGTTAATGCCAAACTATTGCACGAATAATCTATTCTACATGAAGTTGATAAAGTAAAAAAAGTTTAATATCTCATCTAACGTTGACTGAAGTGCCTAAAAAAAAGGCATATATATCACTTTTTTCACAAAATAGTAGAAAAAATCGGCACTCAAAAGAAAAAGGCTGA
>NZ_JAVQNR010000047.1:0-23635 GCF_031799005.1 Acinetobacter sp. V102_4
TACGCGCTCATAGCTCAGCTGGATAGAGCACTTGGCTACGAACTAAGGGGTCGGGAGTTCGAATCTCTCTGAGCGCACCAACTTGAAGAATTAACCGCTTTTATAGCGGTTTTTTTGTGCTTGTTTTTTAGTAATTTTAAAAAAATCTAAATTTATAACTTTTTAATTATATTAGAGATAATCATAAATGAATCTAGCTTTATTTGATTTTGATGGCACGATCACTCACAACGACACATTTAGCTTATTTCTTAAGTTTTCGTTGAATAGAAAAACTCAAATAGTCGGCGGTATCCGACTTGCGCCGTATATAGCAGGTTATAAACTTGGTTGGGTAACGGATAAAACTATTCGGACTAAGCTCTGTCAGGTAGGGTATGTAGGCTATGATGCGAATTCCCTAAAATATATGGGACAAGAGTTTGCAAAAAAAGTACTTCCTAAATGTGTTCGTGAAAATGCTTTGGGGCGTATTCTCTGGCATAAAGAGCAAGGTGATCAGATTGTTGTTGTATCTGCATCATTAGGTGTTTATTTAGAAAGTTGGTGCCATTCTTTAGGTTTAGATGTTATATGCAATCAACTTGAAATACATAATGGTATTTTAACAGGTCATTTTTTTGATGGTGATTGTGGTTATTTAGAAAAAGTAAATAGAATAAAAAATAAATATGATTTAAGCCAATATCCTACAATTTATGCTTATGGTGATACGCCTAATGATTATGCAATGTTAGAGTTGGCGCATAAGAAATATTATAGATGGCAAGAAATGAATTAATATTTAAAAATATATTAATAAAGAAAGCCACTTACTATAAGTGGCTTTCTTTTGTTTAATTATATTAAACAGTATTGAAAGAGTTTTCTAGGAAGTTATCAGTAAGTAATGATGAAGGTACGATAGTATGCGTTGTATTTGTTACGCTAGATACTGTAGAAGTTACTCCACCGAGTAAGCTGCCCCCGGTTAATCCACCAAGTAAATTAGAAATAACATCTAAACCACTTCCACCCGTAACATCGCCAGTTAAGCTGCCTACGATATCTGTTACGATACCAATTGGATTTTCACCACCCACACCGCCAGTAACCCCACCAGTTAAGCCACCCAGAAGGTCAGTTACTACACCAAGAGGACTCTCACCGCCAGTAACTCCACCAGTTAAACCACCGAGAAGATCAGTTACTACGCCAAGAGGGCTATCACCACCAACGCTACCAGTTGCGCCACCAATAGTTCCTGTCACTCCGCCAAGGATTTCTGTTAATAAGCCCGTTGCAGTCGTACCATTTGTAATAAGCGTACCCAGAATGCCAGTCGCTGATTCAGTTGCGCTTTGAATATCACCACCGACTAAATCAGAAACCACTTCAAGAGCACCATTTACTGTGTCGCGTGAAGTCTCGAAAGTTAACGTACCGAGGTCTGCAATTTCAGAAACAGGATGTTCTGCTTGTGGAAGGATACCGATAATTGTGTCAGCAACTGTGTCAATACCAGTGTTGATAATTTCAGTTTTTAAGCTTTCGACACCTTGAAGAATATCAATACCGCCTTGAACTACGTCAATCACCGGAGAGATTGGAGACGTTCCACCACCGATACCGCCAGTTACGCCACCGATGATGTCAGTGATCACTTCAAGTGGATTACCGTCCACACCACCAGTTACGCCACCGATGATATCAGTGATCACTTCAAGTGGATTACCGTCCACACCGCCAGTTACGCCGCCGATAATGTCAGTAATCACTTCAAGCGGATTACCACCAACGCCACCAGTTACCCCGCCAATAATATCGGTTACTACGCCAAGAGGGCTATCACCACTGGTTACACCGCCGATAATATTATTGACAATTCCTGTTGCAGTTGTACCGTTGGTGATAAGTGTATCGAGAATGCCAGTAGCAGATTCAGTTGCGCCTTGAATATCGCCACCGACTAAATCAGAAACAGTTTCAAGTGCGCCGTTTACTGTGTCGCGAGAAGTTTCGAAAGTTAATGTACCAAGATCTGCTAGGTCTGAAACAGGATGTTCAGTTTGTGGAAGGATGCTAATGATTGTGTCGGCAACAGTGTCGATACCTGTATTAATAATTTCAGTTTTTAAGCTTTCTACGCCCTGAAGAATATCGATACCACCTTGAACAACATCAATAACTGGAGAAATTGGGGATGTACCACCACCGATACCACCAGTTACACCACCGATAATGTCAGTAATTACTTCAAGTGGGTTGCCGTCAACACCGCCGGTTACGCCGCCGATAATGTCGGTAATCACTTCAAGCGGGTTACCATTAACACCGCCAGTTACTCCACCAACAACATCTGTAACACTTCCAACAACACCAGTCACAATACCTGTAGCAGTCGTACCGTTGGTGATAAGCGTATCAAGAATACCAGTAGTAGATTCAGTTGCACCTTGGATGTCGCCACCAACCAAATCAGAAACAACTTCAAGAGCGCCATTTACTGTGTCGCGAGAAGTTTCAAAAGTTAATGTACCCAAGTCAGCAATTTCAGAAACTGGGTGCTCAGTTTGAGGAAGGACGCCGATAATAGCGTCGGCTACAGTTTCAATACCTGTGTTAATAATTTCAGTTTTGAGGCTTTCTACACCTTGAAGAATATCGATACCACCTTGAACAACATCAATAACAGGAGCGATTGGTGAGGTTCCACGATCAATGCCACCAGTTACTCCGCCAATAATATTAGTGACAGTGTCTACAGGACTTGTAGAACCAATACTACCCGTAACAGTACCAACAGCATCGGAAACAAGGCCAGTTGTGGTTGTTGTAAGCGTATTTGTTGCTGTAGATAGAGTGTCTGAAAGTAGGCCAGAGGTTGATATGTGACCATCAACTGAAGAGCCGCCAGTTACGTTAGTATTCACCGATATAATATTACCTAAGTCTTGAGTAACTTTTGATATCGAAGAAACAAGAGTTTTTAGTAAGAACATGTTGGTCTATTTCCTATATAATTATGTATTTTTAAGTAAGTATTATTTATTGCGCTACATAATTAATGAGATTTGTATCTCAATAATTGGAATTTAGTATTGGTTAGATCTCAAAAGCTGTCAATGTGTATTTCTAGTCACATTTTTTGATATTAAATAATATTTAAAGAAATAATAATTCATTTAATTTAGACGTAAAAATAATAATAGTTTTTATATAATATTTTTTTAATTAATTATATTTTTACTTATATTTTCATTTATTTGAATCATTATATTAGATAAATTTTACTGAGGTTTATAATGTTAGAGCTAAACTAAAAATATTTTATTTCTATAATGTTGACTAAAATGGTCGCCTTTAACTTCTAGGTATATGACCAAATACTTCAAAAAGCCTATAAAAATTATTTGAAAAAAAATATTTCAAATACATCTTAGGTGAGAAAAACACCAATAATTTTAGCTACTATTTTATGTAAAATAGCGTGCTGGCTAAGAACTAGACGGTTAATGACAGAAAGATGAAAAAAGGCTTCCTAAGCTTTGAAAAATGCGTATAATGCGCAACATCAAGTACGCGCTCATAGCTCAGCTGGATAGAGCACTTGGCTACGAACTAAGGGGTCGGGAGTTCGAATCTCTCTGAGCGCACCACTTGAAGAATTAACCGCTATAATATAGCGGTTTTTTTGTGTCTGTTTTTTATCATTTATTTAAAAGCCAGTGCTAATGGCAACCAGCTTTGAAAAAAATTAAAGGTGGAAAAGATTAGCCAAATGTTTTAAAACGGCTTTCATCTTCAATAAAAGCTTTTTCTCCTGCTTCACCTTCGATTGAACCAAATACTAATTGAGCTCTTAATTTCCAATGAGTAGGAACATTAAAAGCTGCATTAATTTTCTCATCAATGATTGGATTATAGTGTTGCAATGAAGCGCCAATGCCTTGTTCAGCGAGGACGTTCCATACTGCAAATTGTGCAATTGCTGTTGAATGCTCAGACCAGATTGGAAAGTTATCGGCATATAGCTCGAATTGCTCTTGTAGACCTTTAATCACATCTTGATCTTCAAAAAATAAAACTGTACCTGCGCCTGATGCAAAACTTTGAATTTTCTGTTCAGTTCCAGTTAGGGCTTCTGCCGGAATAATAGTTTTTAATACATCTAGAACTATATTCCAGAAATTTTGGTGTGATTGGTCAAATAAAACCACAATGCGAGAAGATTGGGAGTTAAACGCCGATGGGCTATGTTTTACAGCCTCTTGAATTAGTTTTTCAATTTCAGTAGGAGAGTGTTTTAAGTTTTTTCCTATTGAATAAATAGAACAGCGTTTTTTAATTAATTCTAAAAAGCTTGGTTCATTGGAAGGATTCATCTCTTGAGTGGTTTGCGTAACCACATCTTTTGAGACAGTTGCTTTTTGATTTAAGCCAAATAATTTTGCAAAAAAAGACATGAGACATTCCACTAAGAAGGTGATGCTCTTATTGTAGAAATTTTAAAAAGTGAAATAAGCCCAATAAATATGAATCTACGTTCCATATATGCAACGAAAAATATTTTTAATCTCGCTACTAAGGCTACTTTTGAGCAAAACAAAAAATAGCCTTTGATTCATTTTAAAGCTGAAATGAATATGCTCTAATAGTTCCGATTTATTGAGTATCGATGCAGTGCAATGACCGAGCAAAAAACAGCTTTATCTTTACGTTACTATTTGAATTTAGAAGAGTCACAAGATGGATTTTCATTAGTGACATTTGGGAAAAAACAATTTACCCGTTTTCTAACACCTGCGATTAGTATCGCAATTATTATTTGGGGACTGTATTTAGGTTTCTCTGGGGTTGGTCGATATTATGTTGGGCTAGGTATTTTTTTTCTGGTGATGCAAGGGCTGATGCGTTATTGGCTTTTACCGATGTTATTTAAACGTCAATTTGTTCGTTACCAGTTTGGAAAGAGTGAGCAGGGAATCGACCTCTATCAAGATTATTTTGAGCTTTATGCCAGCGGTCGTAAACAAGTGATGCAATATTCAGATGTGCAAACCTTTGCTAAAGGCAAGCTGACTTACATGCTTGAGCTAAAAAATAAAACTGTAATTATTGTGCCAAAGCGAGCATTTGCACAGGTTTCAGATCAAACTATATTTGAAAATACATTTAAGAAATAAATTATTGGACTTATCAGCCGCAACAACAAAGGAAGCCTCATGAATACACGTCCTTCAAAAATCGTTTGCGTAGGCAGAAGTTATGCCGATCATGTCAAAGAATTAAATAATGCTATGCCTGACAGACCTATATTATTTATTAAACCACCTAGTAGCTTGATTGGTTTAAATGACGGTATTTCATGGAATCCAGCTTGGGGCAGTTGTCATTTTGAGTGTGAATTAGTTTTACGTATTGATCAGCCTTTAAAAGGTGAAACTGACCCTGAGAAAGCATTAAAAGCGATTGGGGCAGTGACTTTAGGTCTTGACTTAACAATGCGTGATTTACAGAATGACCTGAAAACTAAAGGTCACCCATGGGAGCGTGCAAAAGCTTTTGATGGTGCTTGTATTTTGGCAGACTGGGTCGATTTGAGCGAAATTAAAGATTGGCAAGAAACTAAATTCACGTTCCATATTAATGATGAGTTACGTCAAGATGGGAATACTGAACTATTAATGTTTACCATTGGCGATCTATTGGTTGATATTAATCAGGTCTTTTCACTAGAACCAGGTGATGTGATTATGACAGGCTCACCTGCGGGTGTTGGACCATTACACTCGGGTGATCAGTTGAAAATGACATTAAAGGGTGCAACACAAGATTTTACGTGGGAAACTTTTGTAAAAGCGTAATTTGATTTGCGCCGCTAGATATTTTTAACCCTATTATTTTTCAATAATAGGGTTTTTTTATGAGCTAAACATTAGAGTACAGCTAATTAAATGAGAAGCTGCTGCCTACTTATTTCTCTTCAAGAATTGTGGAGAGGGGAATAGAAAGTTTTGCAGCTAGATAGTCATTAGACTCAACTAAAGCTGGACCAATTTTTTCCATCCATTCATCGTCATCATGCACATTTTGGACATCTTGGCGTAAAGGGAGTGGATATGGAAGAGCAGTAAAAAAGCTCCAGAAGTCGACTTGAGACAAATTACGAACTAGGACATATTCATCTTTATCTGTACGCTTAATCAAATTTTGCTCTTCAAGCAAAAGTACATAAGAGGGCCAGCGTCCAACTTCTCCTCTGCCTAAAATTTCTAGGGCTTCTTTATCACTTACACTTTCACCCAGTTTTTGCTTTTTATAAAATAATTCAAGAATATCTAATAACATGAGAACAGGGTGTCGTTTTTGCTCTTTACCTGAGTGAAAAGCAGTTAAAGCAAAACTTACCTCTACCCCCAGTAAAATAATATTCCATGAGAGAAAGATCCATAGTAGGAAAATTGGTACTGCTGCAAATGCACCGTAGATAAGTTCATAACTGGTGAAATTTGACATCACAAAGCTAAATAAGTTTTTGAGTATTTCAAAAAGTGCAGCACTTAAGCAGGCCGCTATACCGGCTGCATAAACTGGAACTGTTCGGTTCGGAATAGTCCAGTACAAAATAAAAAAGCCAACAATGGTTAATAGAAAAGAAATAAGCCAGAGTATGAAAGCTCCATCAAGTTGATATCCTGCAAAATTATTGCTGAGAATGTTCATGGAAGCGACCGTCGAGGAAATGACGAATGCACTTCCTAAGATAATCGGGCCTAAAGAGATGATCGTCCAGTAACGCATAAAACCCATAATGCCACTACGAGTTTCTTTTACACGCCAAATACGATTAAAGACTGTTTCAATTGATGTGAGCATTAAGACGGTTGTGATGAATAAAAACAGCACACCAATAACAGTTAAGTTGCTCGATTTTTCTGTAAAAGCATTTAGCGCTTTATCAAATGCGATAGTACTTTTAGGTAAAAAATTACTATAGATCAAATGTTGGAGCTGTTGTCTTGCAGGTTCTAACGCTTTAATTGAAGAAATAATTACTAAAAAAACCGTTAACATCGGCACAACAGCGAATAGAGTTGTGTAAGTGAGAGAGCCAGCTTGTTCACGGCACCGATCAGCTTCAAAACGTTTAAATACATATAAAACGAACTGAAACCAGGTTTTATTATAAAAAGGAAGCTTACTTAAAAAACGTTGTAACATGCGTCGTCTATCCCGATTTTTTTAATCATCATGTTGGGCGATTAATAGCTTATCAAAGTATAAGCTTAAGAACTCAAATCATAGATTAAAGCAAAATAATAACTTATCGAATTAAGGTCGTTCTGTAAGTTTACTATGCGCTATAGAAAAAATTGTAGACCTAATCTTTTTCAAAAAAGTTGGCTTTCTGTTGTCTGGGCATAGAATTCATCAAAAGTCGATAAACCTTTTACCCAACGAATTTGAGAAAATTTACTCGTGTTACCTTTCATGCTACACAATCAATCACCTCTAGAATTTCATAAGATTGGTTTCGCCAAAAAAATAAAAAATACCGTATAGTGTTCTTTTTAACAAAATTTATGAAACCGATGCAACCTTACATTCTTGTACTCTATTACAGTAAATATGGCTCTACAAAAGAAATGGCACATTTAATTGCCAATGGTGTTGAGTCTGCGGGTATGTCAGTGAAAATTCGGACAGTGCCAAATATTGCTCCAGTCGTCACAATAGCTGAGCCAAGCATTCCGGCAGAAGGTGATATCTACTGTACGTTAGATGATTTAGCGAATTGTGCAGGTCTGGCATTAGGCTCCCCAACTCGCTTCGGCAATATGGCAAGTGAAATGAAATATTTTTGGGACCAAACGACTAGTCTTTGGCTTAATGGAGCATTACATAATAAACCTGCTTGTGTTTTTACTTCTTCTGGATCGATGCATGGTGGGCAGGAGAGCACATTACTCACGATGCTGCCGCCGTTATTTCATCACGGGATGATGATTTTGGGATTACCAAATGCAATTCCGGCTTTATCTAATACTAAAACAGGTGGAACACCGTATGGGGCAACTCATGTAAGCGGACCCCGCCATGACCAGAACTTAAGTCAGGATGAAAAGATTTTGTGTGAAGCACAAGGTAAGCGTCTAGGTGAGGTTGTTAAGAAGCTTTCAGGGGTCCTTTAAAAACAAATAAAAAAGAGCGGATATCCGCTCTTTTTCATTTGTACAATTTATTCTTTTACAAAGGTAACTTTGCCATCTGTAAGAGAAAGAACACGTGCTAATGACTCAACTCGGTAGCCTTTTTCAAGCAATAAATCACGACCTGATTGGAATGATTTTTCAATCACAATACCTACGCCAACAACTTCTGCATTGGCTTGGTGAATTAAATCAATTAGTCCTAATGCTGCTTGACCATTCGCCAAGAAGTCATCAATAACTAATGCTTTATCAGTTGAATGAAGGTGTTTGTTTGAAATCGCAATTGTGCTTTCAGTTTGTTTAGTAAAACTAAATACTTTAGAGCGATATAAGTCATCTTTTAACGTCAATGACTGATATTTACGAGCGAAAATTACAGGTACACCAAGTTCTAAACCTGCCATGATTGCAGGTGCAATACCTGATGCTTCAATGGTAATAATCTTGGTAATCCCTGCATCTTTAAAGCGAGCGGCAAATTCTTTACCAATCTGCTGCATGAGTACAGGATCAATTTGGTGGTTTAAGAAAGCGTCGACTTTCAAGACTTGATCAGATAGAACGATACCTTCTGTTAAGATTTTCTGTTCTAGTGCGTGCACGGGAGAATCCTCTAGACGGATGCTTTTAAAGCAAATGCGTATTTTAAAAAGCATCCGAAAAAATGCAAGCTTTAATTCGTCTTACCTGTATAACTTGTTAATAACAGGCCATAAGAAGTTTTACCATCAATATGGCTGACTTTAACTGGTAAATAATCTAGTTTTGGGGCTAACCAAAAGACTGTACTGCGTTCAGGCTTACTGTGTTGTAAAACGACTTTAATGGTATCGAATGTTCCATAAGATGTTTTAATTTTTTCATTGCCTTGTTTTACAAAGCGACGATTTTCAACTTCTTTTGCATCTGCAAGTGGATAAGAGGTTTTAAGTGAACCATTTTTTAGGTCTTCACGAAGTTGTAATTCTGCATTTAACTCGTCAAGTACGCCAGCCTGCCAAGCGAATGAACGAGCTTTATCATCTTTCTTGGTAGAAATAGTTTTGCTGTTTGGATTAAAGTTAATATTCATGGTGTTGTTATGAATCAAAATTTTGCTGGTACGGCTAAAACTTTGAGATCCAATTTTACCATTAGCAAAACTAAATTTACTTGTTTCACTTGCAGAAGCAATTCCACCTGCTTTTGCAGTGAAATTATAAGTCCAATTATTACCTTGTTGGCTTAAGGCACGTGTCGCCGAACCCATACCTTTATTATTATAAGTAAATTGATAATTTGCCTGAAATGGGCTCATGGCAAGTGCATGACTTGAGAAGCCTGCAAAAAGCAAAGTTGTTGAAATACCTGTTGCGATGCCAAATGATTTCAGAAATTTTGTTGCCATAAGTAAATATCCTTGTACAGACTGAAAAGTCAGTGCTGATGCATCTATAACTTAAACATATTATGCCTGTTGATCATGGAGAAAAAATCAGGATTTATGCTAAATGTGTAATCTATTTGTGTTTTTTGGCAGTTAATTCATTTTTATTCATCACAGCTTTATACATCTTTTTGCTGGATTGGCGTGATTTCAGAATCTTCTAATTCATCTTCATAATCATCATCCTGATCACGGTAAAGCAGGGCGGCTAAATTAACATTTCCAAATACGACTAACTCAGCCTCACGAACTCGTGCGTAATTTACATGCACTTTACCTAGTGTCTCGATGATACTGGCTTTTTTACCAAACCAGCGGTTGAGGTCAAGAAATATGAGTTCATCACGTTCTTCTGCTACATTAAAACGTTCAAGAATCATTCCTAAAGGATCTTTTTTCAAAATTTTATGGTAGTAAAAAACTGCGGCTTTTACGGCAATCTTCTGCCAAAAGTTTTTATATTTTGCTTCAATAATTTGTGTATTACTAATTTGTTCAAAAACTAAAAGCTGTTGTTCTTTATTAAATTCCATCTGAATTAGTTTTAAATCAACAGATAATGTCGTCTCTAGGCCTTTTACATGCATGGTTGCATATAATCTTAACCAGTCATGATAAAGATCAGCATGGAGGTCGTCTAAAAATTCAACATTATTGGTGACATAACGCTGTAAAGTCGCATTCAGAAAGGTTTGTGATAGCGTAAAATCTCTTTCTTCTTCAATGAATGCTTCTGCTTTTTGGTAGACTTTTTGAAGGCGTCTGACTAATGAGGAAAATAGCGTTTGCATAAAAGAACTTCCAGAAGATAATTTACTTAAGAACCAACACAATCTTTATTATGATAAAAAACGAGTTTTGATATTGCAGTGTAACAAATTTAATTGATACATTTTGACAAAATGAAAATGGATAAAACTCTATGTTTGAAGTGAATCACACTTTTATCCAGATTTGAATATCAGTTTATATTTTATTCGGTATTAAACCGTGGGGAAAAGGCATTTACATGCTTTTAAAATTATGTTGAATAAAAGAAGTCTATCCATAGAGCCTTTTTATCATTGGTGGCAAGACCGAGTCTTTATTGCTGCGACAATATTGGCAATCTTACTGCATATTTTTGTGTTGCTTATTCACTTTGAGATGCCTAGTTCATCAGAGCAATCTACTAAAGAAATTGCAATTTCAATTCGATCAAGCAATGAGCCAGTGCAGCAGGCAGACTTTTTGGCGCAAGCAGACCAGCAAGGTTCAGGCGCATTTCGTAAAGCTCACCGTACCTCTAGTGATACTCCAAATCCCATGTCTAATGATGCTTCAACTGGAGATGCACAGTTAGAAACTTTGCAAAAGGTTCAGCAACAAAGAGAGCTTAAATTCGAAGAAAAAGTCTTAATGACTGTTTTGAGTTGGCAAAAACAAGCTGACACCAGTCAAAGGAAAAAAGAATTAGAACAATTACAAAGTCAATTTCAGGCAAAAGCTGCGATGGTTGCGAGCCTTGAGGCACAATATTTACAACGTAGACAAGATTTCAGCCGCCAGCAAAAAATAAAAACAGTAGATGGAATTCAGGCGAAAAAAGATGCCTCAGCTGCTTATTTAGATAAGTTCCGTGAAAAAGTGGAGTTGTATGGTAATCGCTATTATCCAGAAGAAGCCAAACTGCAACAGTTGAAAGGCGAAGTTCGTTTAATGGTTATTTTAAATGCACAAGGAGGGATTCGTGCAATCCGGTTACTTGAGAGCTCAGGGTATTCGGTATTGGATGAAGCTGCAAAGTCTTCAGTACGTCGCGGCGCACCATTTGGACATTTTGATACCAATATGAAAGATATTTCTGAATTGCGTATTGTACGTACTTGGCGTTTCGATCCCGCTCAAGCAGAATTTGAAGTGCATTAATAAAAAATGTGGATAAGTTTTGGCTTATCCACATTGATTTTAGTTCATTAAACAACATCTCACCTGAAGGCAGACTATGTTTTTCATCTAATCAATAATGATTAGATCTGTTCTTGGTAGGGATTGTCTATATTCAGTTTTGCTAGAATTTCAACTTCAAGCCCTTCCATTTCTTCAGCTTCTTCGTCACTAGTTTCGTGGTCATAACCGAGTAAATGCAAAACACCATGTACTAATAAATGTGCAAAGTGTTCTTGAGCTGTTTTCTTTTGTTCAACCGCTTCTTGCAATACAACTGGAATACAAATGACTAAGTCACCCAGAGGAAAGGCATCGAGCATTGGTAAAACTTCTTCAGGAATATCACTTGGAAAAGATAAAACATTGGTTGGTTTATCTTTCTCTCGATATTGCAGATTAAGTTGTTGGCTTTCTGCTAAATCGACACAAGCAACGCCAATTTCGCAATCTTCGTTATAACCAACGTGGCGTAAGGTTGTTTCAATGATTTTTTTGAGTTGAGCTCGTTTGAGCTCTAACTCAGGTAATTGAAGGTCCTGTTGTAAACTTAAACTGATTTTCAAAATGAATCCTTAAGCATCCTGATGTTGCAAGTCTGCTGCTGTATCGTTTTCAGTCATTAACGCTTCTTGACGTGCTTTGCGTTCAGCACGTGCTTCAGCATTAAGACGATGTTGTTCTCCATCCCAACCTTCATACGCTTCAACAATTTTTTGAACCAGTTGATGACGTACAACATCGCGGGAATGGAAACGGGTAATATGAATTTCGGTAATATTCTCAAGTACACGAAGTGCGTGTGCCAGACCAGATTGTTGACCTTTAGGTAAATCGACTTGAGTAATGTCACCTGTAATTACTGCACGAGAGCCGAAACCTAAACGGGTCAAGAACATTTTCATTTGTTCAGGTGTTGTGTTTTGAGCTTCATCCAAAATTACAAATGAATGGTTAAGTGTGCGACCACGCATATATGCAAGAGGCGCAACTTCAATTACTTGACGCTCAATTAACTTGGCAACTTTTTCAAAGCCAAGCATTTCGTAAAGGGCATCGTAAAGAGGGCGTAGATATGGGTCAATTTTCTGGGTTAAATCACCAGGTAAGAAACCTAGCTTTTCTCCAGCTTCTACAGCAGGACGTACAAGTAAAATCCGCTGGATTTCGTTACGTTCTAGCATATCTACGGCGGCGGCAACTGCTAAATAGGTTTTACCTGTACCAGCAGGGCCAACACCAAAAGAAATATCGCTTTGTAAAATACGTTGTACATAACGTTTTTGATTGGCACCACGTGGATTAATGCGGCCTTTTCGTGTCTGGAAATAGACATCGAGCGGTGCATCATTTTCATCCATTTCGTCACCAACCAACTCGAAATTGCGTTCAGTTTGTGAAGATTGAATGAGGAGGTGTAATAGATCGGCGCTGATTTGCTGGGATAGCTCAGACTCTTCGTAGAGTCGTTGCAATAATGCTTCGGCTCTCCCAACAGCATCAATTTCACCATCTATGTGAAAAACATCTCCACGATGAGTAATTTTGACATCTAAACGCTGTTCAATTTGCTTCAGGTGCCCATTATAGGCACCCAGAATGCTCTTTAAACGTTCCATTGAAATTTCAGGAAATGTTACGGTACGTCGAATCGCTGCAGTCAAGAGAAAACCTTTCAGTAGACTTTAGAATACCTCTACATTACGCCACGTCAGGTTCAAGATTCAAGAGCTCACCGTAAACAAAATTTAAAGTTTTAATTTCAGTAATCTCGATCTCTGCAAAACGGCCAACCCAAGTCGCATCACCAACGAAAGTGACCAGACGTGTATTGTCAGCAGTACCAATTAAAATATTAGGGTCTTGATCAGATACTTTTTCAATAAGTACACGTTCAATTTTACCTAACATGGCATCTGTTTTTTCAATACTAGACTGCTTAATTACTTTTTGAACTTGAGCTAAACGTTCTTTTTTAACTTGCTCAGGTGTAGTGTCTGGCAAGTCTGATGCTGGCGTACCTGGGCGTTTTGAATAAACAAAACTATACGAATGGTCGAAGTCTAAATATTTGATAAATTGCAATGTTTCTGCAAAATTTTCATCGGTTTCACCAGGGAAGCCAATAATAAAGTCACTTGATAAATGCATATCTGGACGAATTTTGCGTAGCTTCGCAATTTTATCGATATAGACATCAATCGTGTGATTTCGCTTCATTGCTTTTAAAACATCATTCGAACCACTTTGTACCGGCAAGTGTAAATGTGACACCATTTGAGGTAAATCTTCATAACACTGAATAAGCTCATCAGAGAACTCAAGTGGGTGCGATGTCGTATAGCGTAAGCGTCCAATACCCGGAATTTCTGCAACGAGTCGTAACAATTCAGGGAAGGTACAGATGCCACCTTCAAAGGTTTCACCGCGGTAACCATTTACATTTTGTCCAAGAAGTGAAATTTCACGGACACCTTTTTCAGCAAGCCCTGCAATTTCTGCAAGTACATCATCTAAAGGTCGAGAAACTTCTTCACCGCGTGTATATGGAACTACACAGAAAGAACAGTATTTAGAACAGCCTTCCATAATAGAAACAAATGCTTTAAATCCTTCTACACGTGGTTCTGGTAAAAAGTCGAACTTTTCAATATCTGGGAAAGAAATATCAACCAGTTTGATTTTATCTTTTTTAGGTTTTTCTACTTGAGCATTATGTTGATCAAGCATTTGCGGTAAACGGTGTAATGTTTGAGGGCCAAAAATCATATCCACATAAGGCGCACGTTTTTGAATGTTGTCACCTTCTTGAGAGGCAACACACCCACCAACACCAATCACAAGATCAGGATTTTTGTCTTTTAGTTTGCGCCAGCGCCCTAACTCACTAAATACTTTTTCCTGTGCTTTTTCACGGATAGAGCACGTATTCATGAGCAGGATATCTGCTTCATTCGGGTTGCTCGTTAAAATGTAACCGTGAGAGTCCCCTAAAAGGTCTGCCATACGGTGACTGTCATACTCATTCATCTGACACCCTTGAGTTTCAATATAAAGTTTTTTTATTGAAACATCAGTGGTGTGCGTTGGCTGGGTAACAGTGTTTTCTGAGGCAGCTTTGGCACCATTGGGAATGAAGGTTTGAACCGTCATGCAGGCTCCTAACAGATCGATCTAAAAAAGAATAAATTTGCCCAAAATGGGTCAAACCATTCATTATAGCAGTATTTGGACCGAACCGATAACAGTAAACCTTCAGAACATGACACGGTTTTTTTGAAGTAAATTATGTAAATTTTAATGATGTTGAATCAGAGAGTTACATAACACAACAAAAGAAAGCATGAAGACTAATTAAACTATGCTCTGAAGGTGAATAGTCAGGATTTAACACATTTATGAGACCAAGTAGAAAGAGCTCATCAATCCATAGTCGTGTAATGAAAAATAAATATATGCATCGTAGCTGGTTAGGAGCTATGTGTTTACTTGGTTGTTCATTTACCTATGCTGCCGAAGAGCAGTTTAATGACGCATTAAACGCTGCAAATAGTGGCAATACAGCATTATTAGACCAATATCAGCTTGCTATGCAAAATGATGTATTGGGATACTATCCGGAATATTGGAAACTTAATACCAATCTTGGCTTTCAACCTTCAGCTTCGATTGTAAGTTTTGCCCAACGTTATCCTCAATCAGCAATGGCTGAGAAATTAGCTGCCGATTATGTTGAGGAAAAAGTTAAACAAGCTGACTTCGCATCTGCACAACCTTTACTATCTTATGTAACTAATCCTGATCAGGCCGAAAATTGCGCATTGGCGCAGGTGAGAGCGAAAACCGGTGATGCATTAGTTTTTGCTGAATACAAAGATGTATGGCTAGCGACAGAATCGCAACCTGAATCTTGTGTGGGGCTAGGACGCTTGATGTTATCTAGTCCATTAATGAGTCAGCAAGATAAACAACAACGTCTTTGGGTGCAGTTACGTTCTGGTTTAACAGGGCAGGCCCTTGCTACCGCACAGACTTTGGGAATGAATTTGTCGTTGGCGCAGCTTAATCAAATTCAGGCTAATCCACTCAATTATTTGTGGAGTGCACCTAAAACAAATGATACAGATTATGCGTATTTGATTTTTGCATTAGGTCGTTTGGCTAATAATGACTTAAGCAATGCTTTTTCGAATGTTCAACGTGTCGCTCAAGGTACACCAGAGAATATACAAAAGTATTTATATCGAACGGTGGCTTATATTGGTGGCACCACAGTCATGAAAAATAATTTCAATCGTGAAGTTCTTCAATATTTTGATGCAAGTTACGGTTATCCTCTAAGTCCGGAAGAAGCTGAAATTTATGCGCGTCAGGCAATTCGATTTGGTGCTTGGGAAAGTTTAATTCGTGCCATTGATAGTATGACCGTGACACAAAAACAAGAAGACCGTTGGCAATATTGGCTTGCTCGTGCAACAGAGCAGCGCGGTGATAGTAGTTCGAAAAATACAGCACAACGTATTTATAAAAAATTAGCTGAAAGTGGTGATGACTATCACAACCTTTTAGCAAAAGATCGTTTGGGTGAACGTTATAATCATCAGCCTTACGATGATCAGCCCACTTCAAGTGATTTAAGACGCTTAGATCAGAATGTTCACTTTAATCGTGCTTTTACTTTAAGACGTATTAATGCAAATCCAACCTATACCAACCGAGAATGGAACTGGGCAGTTCGACAAGCTTATCTTCAACATGATGATGGTGTGTTGTTAGCTGCGGCAAAGCGTGCTCATGATATGGGGTGGTATGACCGTGCAATTTATGCAGCAGATCGTACAACAAATAAACATAATGATACCTATCGCTATGTGACGCCTCATAAGACTAATGTTGTAAGTCATAGTTACAATGCAGGAATTGATCCAGCGTGGGCTTATGGTTTAATGCGACAAGAAAGTCGGTTTGTTACCTCCGCACGTTCTCATGTTGGAGCGGGCGGTCTTATGCAAATTATGCCTGATACGGCGAAGTTGATTGCACGTCAAATGGGCGAAACCTATAATCCAGCGGCCTTAAATGAAATGAATACCAATATTCGATATGGAACATTTTATTTGTCGATGATTCAAGGGCAGTTAAGCAATAATCCAGTTTTGGCAACGGCAGGTTATAATGCTGGGCCTAATCGGGCAAGACGTTGGCAACCGGACTTTCAAACAATTTCGGCTGACCAATATACAGAGACAATTCCATTGTTAGAAACCAGAGACTATGTCAAGCATGTCATGACTAACGCAACACATTATGGGGTGATATTAGGGCAAGGGGCTCAATCGCTATCACAACGTATGAAAGTCATTCCAATGCGTACATCGCCTTAAGTTTAGGTGGTTGATGATGGATCTTCTTTTAATTGGCATATTCAAGTTTTAATTAAATGAAATATAGATATTTGGAACTTCGTTCAATTTTGCAACTTGCATGGTGGCTTATCTGTGCAGGGGTGGGATTGATGAGTTCCGTTTTACATGCCGAACCTGTTAATTTACAGGGGTATGTTATGCATGTACAAATGACACCTGCCGCATGTGCATTAGATCCCTCTAAACAAAAACAGCGTAAATGTCTTGAAGGATATTCATTGACAATTACAGGCCTCATGCCAGAAACAAATCAAACAGATTGTTCAACAGAAAGTTCGGCCGCTCTCTCTCCATTACAATCTAAAGTCGTAGCTCGGGTCATGCCTGACAACAATGCCCGTGTGCAGCTTTGGAAAAGTGTAGGGGGGTGCGTTCCTATGAATGCAAGTCAATATTTCCGGACAGTCATTAACTTTGCTGAACGTCTAAAAATTCCAGCTAGCCTCACAAGTTCGACGAATGTTGAAATTCAGCAGTCAGCTTTAAAACAGCAATTTACTCGTCTTAATCCGACCTTGCCTCAAAATGGTATTCGTTTAAGTTGTCAGTTATCGCGTTCAGATGTTGTTTTAACTGAAGTGAAGGTGTGTTACACGGTAAAAGGCCAATATAAACAATGTGCAAATCATGTGGTATCGAATTGCCCAGGTGAAATCACGATTAAAGGTAGTTACTAGAGATGGCGATCATTTCGTAAAAAAATGCTGACCATGCATTGAATCTTTTTGTAAATATTAATTTGTATTTTCTATCAGACTTTTGGTGAAAATGAGTCGCTTTTACATGCATCTGCCACATCTTTAGAGTACAATCTTTGCCGTTTATGATGATTTAGTTAGATGGAATTCCTATTTAGCTAGATTAAGGACATTCATTGGAGACAATTACATGAAGCAACCCGTTCGTGTTGCCGTGACTGGCGCTGCAGGTCAAATTGGTTACAGCTTATTATTCCGTATCGCAAGCGGTGAAATGTTAGGTAAAGATCAACCTGTTATTTTACAATTGCTTGAAGTTCCAGTTGAAAAAGCTCAACAAGCGCTTAAAGGCGTAATGATGGAACTTGATGACTGTGCTTTCCCTTTATTGGCTGGCATGATCGGGACTGATGATCCGAAAGTTGCATTTAAAGATGCTGACTACGCTTTATTGGTAGGTTCTCGTCCACGTGGTCCTGGTATGGAACGTGCTGACTTGTTAAAAGTGAACGGTGAAATTTTCATCGGTCAAGGTCAAGCATTAAACGAAGTTGCTAGTCGTGATGTTAAAGTATTAGTTGTAGGTAACCCTGCAAACACTAACGCTTACATCGCTATGAACTCTGCTCCAGACCTTCCAGCGAAAAACTTCACTGCTATGTTGCGTCTTGACCACAACCGTGCGTTGACTCAAGTTGCTCAAAAAGCTGGTGTTGCAGTTGCTGATATCGAACACTTAACAGTTTGGGGTAACCACTCTCCAACAATGTATGCTGACTACCGTTTTGCAACTGCAAATGGCGAAAGCTTAAAAGACAAAATCAACGATGCGGCATGGAACAAAGATGTGTTCCTTCCAACTGTTGGTAAACGTGGTGCTGCGATTATCGAAGCACGTGGTTTGTCTTCTGCTGCTTCTGCTGCTAACGCTGCAATTGACCATATGCGCGACTGGGCACTTGGTACAAACGGCAAATGGGTAACTATGGGTATTCCGTCTGATGGTTCTTATGGTATTCCAGAAGGCGTTATGTTCGGTTTCCCTGTAACAACTGAGAACGGCGAATACAAAATCGTTCAAGGTTTAGAAATTGATGAATTCAGCCGTGAACGTATTAACTTTACGTTAAATGAGCTTGAAGAAGAACGTGCAGCGATTGCTGACATGTTGAAATAATTTATCTTTTTGATAAGTTAAAAAAAGCACTCTTTTTAGAGTGCTTTTTTATATTCAATTATTCGCAATCAAACACAAAAAACAACAAGAAAATATAAACATTATCATGCATATAAAAAGGTTTTATTGCTAGATTAGTTAATAGATGATTTAAAACAAGTTATAGGAGAATAACAATGTTTGAGCAGCAACCTACTTTAGAACTTTTATTTGATCAGCTGGGTTTAGATTCGGATGAAGCAAGTATCGAAAACTTTATCAAAACACATCAATTGCCGGCTGATCAGAAACTACATGAAGCCTCTTTTTGGTCAAAAGGCCAAAGTGACTTCTTAAAAAGTCATTGGGAAAAAGATGATGAGTGGATTGTGGTTATTGATGAGCTGAATGAACAACTACATGAAGATAGTGTAAAGAGATAAATTAAAAATAAGGCCTGTTTTACATAAGATATAGAACAGGCCGATTCAAATTAAATATTTAGTGCGTTTTTGATTTTACTAAATTTTTATACCATGATTCTTGGCGAACCGAATTAAAGACAGGGTGTGCGTGAAGCAACTCAAGATCACATTGGGTTGTTGATAAATATTTAGTTAACCAATGTCTGGTTAGTGCTGACTCTTCTCGCGCTGCTGATGCATAAGCCAAGAAGAAATATATATCTGCATGTTCATAGTGGGCTAATGGCTTCAAAATTTGTTGAGTAATCAACGCAAAACGTTTTTCTTTATTTAATTCAAAATAAAGCATATAGGCTTTAGCCAAATGCAAAGATAAATTAAGATACAGACTCAATGGCATTTCTTCATATTCCATACGAGCTTGTTCAAGTAAAACAATCGCCTCTTGTAAAAAATGAAGCTGCTCTTGGCGAACATGACTTAATATGACAAGTTGTAAGCGTAAATCGGCACGCTCCAAAGCAAGTTCAGGCGTATTTTCAGTCAAATAAAGTTGATCTGTCTCACCAATTCTGTTCACAATCGTTTTACTTTCAATAGACATACGCCCTAGTCCTTCTTGATCAATAGCACTTATATCGGGTTCATTTACTAAATTTAAAGAGTAGCTTTTAAACCCAGATAGAATTTCCGCTACGAAGCCAAGCTGTAATCGAAAGTCTTTGTTGCTTTGAAGTTAATACTTCATGCAATAAGTTGCTTTGAAATATCACTAGTCGATTGGGTTCTGGGTTAACGATATGCCATTTCTCATTTTTATCTTGCAGTCGTAATTGACCGCCCCAATCTTCTTGCCATTCTGCATGTAAATAATAAACGGTTGAGATAATACGATCATTTTTTTGTTGAGGATTGTCTCGGTGTAAAGCATAAAACTCACCCAAATTATAACGGGCAAAATGAGCTTCAACTTCTTTAATTCCTAAATAGAATGCTTGATTTAGACTTTGCGAAAATGAAGTTAAGGTTTCAATATGTTGTTGAGCAATAGGGAGTTGATCATTAATCCAGAGAATATGGTCACTACGAATATTGCTCACCACACCATTTTGAATACCAGCTTCTCTAAATTCATCAATATGATAGCTACACTCTTTGGCGACTTGCGCGCGATATTGATCCGAATAGGCTTGATTAATAATAGCAAAGCCATGCGTATTTAAGTCATCCAGAATTTGATCCAGATCCCATGAGTCCGGAAGCAGGTGAGAGAGCATATAACCTCGAGTAGATCGTAAAAATATCAAGCTGCTCTATTTTAGATGATCACAACCTTACGAAAGAATATTTTTTTCATGTTAAACTATTTGTTGAATTGAGGAATTAAAGTCAACATGAATTACCGTCACCATTTCCATGCGGGCAACTTTGCAGATGTTATGAAGCATGTGCTTTTGCTACAGCTTCTCAACCGTTTAAATGCTAAAGATAAACCTTATCGTTATATCGATACGCATGGAGGTGCAGGAAAATATAATTTATCTCTGGCACCTTCACAAAAATCTGGAGAGTTTCTTACAGGCATTCATCGACTAGTTCAGATATCTGAAATGGAAAAGCGTCAGGCACCTGAAGCAATCCAGCAATATTTGAAGTTAGTAGAACAGTTACGTTCTGAAGAAGGTAAGGGTAGTTATCCGGGGTCACCATGGTTTGCTTTGCAAGGTATGCGTGAGATTGATAAAGCAACCGTGTTTGAAATGCAGCGTGATGTTTTTGAGCAATTGCGACATAACATTTATGATAAACGTGCAGGTTTACATGAGCGTGATGCATACGAAGGTTTGCTCGGCGTTATTCCACCGAAAGAAAAACGTGGTTTGGTCATGATTGACCCGCCTTACGAATTAGAGCGTAAAGACTTTCCGCAATTAGTTGAACTTTTACAACAAGCTTATAAAAAATGGCCAACAGGTGTTTTTGCAGTTTGGTATCCAATTAAAGACCGAGCGATGATTGAGCGTTTTGAAAAGAAAATGTTCAAAACAGGTATTCGCCGTCAATTGGTTTGTGAAATCTGTGTATGGCCAGATGATACACCTGTAGGCTTAAATGGTTGTGGTCTATTGGTGATTAATCCACCTTGGCAGTTCTCTGAACAAGCCGACCAAGCCCTACAGTGGTTATTCCCGCATCTACGTATGCAAGAAATTGGTGGCCATGCTGCTGTTCGCTGGTTAGTAGGTGAATAACAGTTAACTTAAATCAATGCACATGTTTGGAATAGAAAATAATGACAAATGCGCCTAAACCAGAGCAAGATTTAACTCATAATGAACATTCATTTGATGGGATTACATTCGAAGTGGTTGAAGAAGAAGATAATCCGGAAGGACAAAAAGTGAAGCGCCGAGGAATTTATCTTTGGCCTAACTTAATTACGACAGCCGCTTTGTTGTCTGGTTTCTATTCCATCATTGCGAGTATGAATGGGGATTTCACCCAAGCTATTTATGCCATCTTTATTGCAGCTTTACTCGATGGTTTAGATGGCCGAGTTGCTCGAGCTATTGGTGCACAAAGTGCTTTTGGTGAGCAATATGACTCACTTTCAGACTTATTGGCTTTTGGTGTAGCTCCAGCAATGCTTATGTATAGCTGGAGTTTGCATGATCTGGGTCGTATTGGCTTGGCATGTTGTTTTGTTTATACAGCATGTGCAGCTTTCCGTTTAGCACGTTTTAATGTGCAAATTGGTGTAGTTGATAAGCGCTATTTTATCGGAATTGCAAGTCCACTGGCTGCCATAATCATTATTTCATTAGTGTGGGTTGCTCGCGACTATCCTTTCATTTTTGATTTACGTGATATTGCGATTAAAACCATTAATGCTGTTCTTATGGTTGTTGTGGGATTACTCATGATCTCCAATATTAAATATTACTCTTTCAAACAAATGGACCGTAAAAGAGTTCCTTTTGTAGTTATGTTGCCAGTAGTACTGATTTTTGCAGCAATCACTTATAATATTCCAATGGGCATTTTGACCGTTTCAATAATCTATGCTCTATCTGGTTTTGTTACGACATTATTTGCACGTAAGAGTAACGAAACAATAAAAACATAAAATAGAAGAGGTTCGGTATGCCTATGTTGATGAATCAAATTAATCAATTACAGCAGCTGGGCCTTAATGCCAAAGAGGGGGTTGTCTATCAACCTTCTCGCGGCTTCTTTAAAATTGTTTATCAAGGCTTAATCCTTCCAAATCTACCGGCTCCACTGCGCTACTTTAATTACATTAGTATGGTTGGACAGCCGCGTATTCCTCTTTGCTATAACACTCACTCAATTACGACTTCGGCAATCGATACTGCAACTGTACTTGTAAGTAATAGCCAACATAGTGTGGGACATTTAAAAACTTATTCTATTCGGCGGCAATGCCAGTTTGACTCAAAACAATATCAGTTTGATAAAACAGATTTGATTGAGTGGAAAATCCCAAAGATCCATCTTCAGCGACTAGACTCTGAAATGGGGTGTGATCTTACTATTCAGATTTCAGAAAATATCTCTAATACCTCTGCATTGCAGTGGGGAGTTTCGGACTATTGGTCAACACTATGTTTATGTGAAGGTGAAGTTTTTTATAAAGGACAAAAGTATCAAATTGAAGGATTAGGAAGATTTAAACACGCAAGGGCTCTACATTTACCGTTTTTATCTTTATGTTTCTATACGTGCCAAATTATTAATTTAAATGAAACGACTCAGCTTACATTTACACAAATAAGAAATCAGTGGAATATCATTTTATGTTCACGGTTAGATATTCAAGAATTTGGTAAGCCTGTTGAAAGCTTTACTGAAGATGTAAATTTACATATCCATCGCGTTTATCCAAAAGTTAGAACACCCAATGATAAAGAGATGTATTTGCCAAGAGAATTTTCTTGGCAGTGTAAAAAAAATGGAAAAATTATTTTTGAACTTTATGCACAAAGCCGTGGTGACTACAAGTTTGGATTGGCTGCTGGATATGTGGGAAGCTTTCAATATCAATTAAGTTGGAATGAACAATGTCTACAAGGTGAAGGTGGATATTGTGAATATATTGATTGTCGTCCACTTAGGTGGCAGGAAAAGAACCAAGATGAAAAGATATTAGATAAATTGATGCTTTTACAGCCATGTTTATATAAAAAATGACTATTTTTAGCATTTTTGATTAAAAAGTAAACTGTTGTTTCACTAATATGAAAAAAGGGGTTGCAAAGGGATCTTAATCCTCTATAATGCACACCCATCGGCGGTGATGCAGATAGAAACTTGTTGAAAAACAGTTACTTGGAATTGAGTTGGTTGCTTTAAGTGATAGAT
>NZ_JAVQNR010000048.1:0-23516 GCF_031799005.1 Acinetobacter sp. V102_4
GAAGGGGGACGCCTTGTGCGTGCTGATCCTTTACTATCAGTCTGTCAACCCACTTTCGTTCTGCCACCATAATTCTCTAATGTTTTGGCAGAACTCCCCAAATAAAGGAGTTGGCTATGCATATTCTTTTTATACCCCCTGATTAGTTTTTAATCGGGCTTGATGAACTTCTGGTTCTTCAAGCTTTAGGTCTTTTCGTCTAAAAATTTAACTTAAAAAATGTCATGTGAGATACATCGTGGCAGGGCTTCGTGTTGCCAAAAAAAAGCCTGAGCTCCATGACGACATCACTGGATAAAATGATGAAAAATAAAATTTTGATGGGTCTGGTTGGTATCAGTGTGTGGATGATTACTGGTTGTTCTTCCGATTTTGAAAAGGGTATGAAACAAAGTTGTAGGAATACAGGAGGGAGTCGCAGTTTCTGTTCCTGTTTCTACGACAAGATGGAAAAACATTATGGCGAAGAGAAGCTGGAGGTGATTGGCATGATGCAAGTCAGGATGCCAGAAGACTTCGAAGAGGTGTCCTTTAAGTCTGGTCAGCAATGTGCACATAAACTTTAGAACAGCACATCTTCACATTCAATCTTAGTTTGCTTTTTGATTTCACCTGCTGCCATAGGGCAGCGGGTTGGACAGGCTGACCTAAAAAATGAGGAATTTACAATGAAACATCCCTTGATTGGCCTTTATTTCACAATTGTCATTGGTTATTGGCTGTATTTGATTTGGCAGTATCCCATTTATTCTGGTGGATATGCCTTGGGGCGGGCGCTTGTTTGGCCTGCTGATTTTCTACGTTGGATGTTTTAGTACCTAAATTGGGGAGGTTGCCATGACCATCATATCGAGAGAATCACTCCAGAAAAGCCGTTGGATGTTGATGCTAAGAGCAAGTGATAATATTTATTTTGCACCTGCTATTCCTTATAAAAAATTGCAAGGGGCCATGAGTTATCTCCCTCAAGGGATTCACCCAGATGAAATCCTCATGCTGATTGACGATACGGTATTTGGCAGTGCCAAAGCTGGACTTTGTGTGACGGCGACAGGACTCTTTTATAAAGAAAGCTTTGGAGATGAAGTGACTTACCTCTTTAAAAATATTCATCACGTCGAGGCAGAGATTGGGGTCATTAATCATGGCATCGTACTGAATCGGATGGAAACCTTAACCTTTACCCAACTGGATAAGGGGATCGTACGGACATTGGCTGAATTTTTAAATGAAGTCTGTCAATCCCAAGCTTCTCAATTAGGGCAGCAGATTCCAAATGCGAAACCTTTCATTCATCTCTATACCTATTTCATGTTGGGATATCGGGGAGAATGGCATGATAAAGCTCGTGAAGTCATGGCAACCATATTTGATCGGGATATTTTTAAGGCAACAGATAAACAATATCTTATCCATTTTATGCAATCGAATCAGCGTCAAGATCTCTATGAAATTGTTGATGAATTAAAAAGTATAAGTTTGGAGCTTCCGTTACAGATCAGAATGATGTGTCTGGATGATGCTATGGGGATTATTGTTTTACGTCACTTTCCAGATACAAATTGGGTTCTTGAGTTTGCTCCAGTTTGCCAAGCTTTAAATGTCTCTGAACAGATGGCTGAGTCGTTAATTAATAAATATGAACAATACTTTTCTTACACGGTAAATACCAAACAAAGCAAACCAAAGTTAACAGTTGAACAGCAACATGCATGTGAAATTTTAGATATTCAGCCTGAATCACTGACTGAGCAAAGCTTGCAATCTGCTTACCGAAAAAAGATGGCTGAGTTCCATCCGGATAAATACCAGAATTTACCTGAATCCGTTCGTCAGCTCATTGAAAGCCAAGCCCAGCAACTCAATCAGGCGAGGGCCATATTAAAGCGTTATCTGGACAATAACTGAAAATAAAGAAATTTTACTTACATATTACCCCTGTGAAGAGGGTACAGATCCTGATGGAAATCTCCTCATCAGCCTTGCCTATCACGAGAATAAATTCAAATTCAGAGGACTTAGCATGATGAAAAAACAATTACTTTGCTGCTGTATTGCCAGTATTTTATTTTTAGGTGGCTGCTCAAAAAAAGAGGAACTGCAAACGGCCCAGGATGAATATAGTGATGCCTCTGGTTCAGTTGAGACTGAAACCGAAACAGGAGTACTTTCACGAGTGATTCTTTCAAAAACCGCTGTTCAACCGTTGCCTTTGATTGATGGTGATATTATGGGTAACTTCCCAGAGGATGATTACCGATATGCGAGCCCAGCTAGATTCCCACTTAATCTTGTTGAAAGACAGAGTGATCAAGATATTCGTTCATTTGACCAAATCGCTGCAATATTAAAACGTAACTTGAAATTAGGTGACGATCAGATTTTAGTAATGGGGCGTGAAAGCGGACCGATGGAAGGGATGGATCAGGTTCTGTTTGATTTAACCAATGATCAGCTTTATCAGTTTGCTAATAATCTGGCGATCAACTATGTCCGCATGTTAAAAACACCGATTATTAAACCAAAAGGTGAGTTTGAAACCACGGAACAGTACCATTTACGTGTAGAGCAGACGAAAACAGAGTTGGAGGCTGATCAGGTTGATTATGATATCCATCTATTACAAAACGCATTAAATAAAGCCATGCGTCGACTTTATATCAATCAGGGATCTGTAAACCCAGATTATGAATATGATGCCGATAAAGGTATTCTGACCTTGAAGTTTGAAGAGAATGCATCGTCTCGAAAAGTGGAAACCTTATTAACTCTCCCTATGGCAGCAGCGGATGCACAGGAACTGGTAAAAGGTTCAGCAGGTTCAGGTTGGGCGCGAGCCTATATCATGGACTTTAAACAAAATCGCTTAAAAGTGTCAGGGGTACTGTTCTTTAAGTTTCGTTCCCAGATTACCCAACAGTACCGGGTAGGTGGTGAATCACTTCTCTATACCCAAGTGTATAAACCACTTAAGTTAGAACAAAAATCGAGTGATTCATGGCTAGAGCCGAATGTCGATTTTGCAACGCTACCATTACAGGATGTATTGAACTCACCAGCGAACCAGTTTGAATTTGGTATAAAGCATTATCTTTCAGCCGAGACTTATACCAAACAATGGGAAGCAAAACGTTAACAGGCTGAATAGCGCTATTTAAAACTTACCTATAACCGAGGACTTGCCAATCAGGCAGGTCCTTTTTTTATGCCTTTTATTTAAGGGAGAAGTACATGCACCAGTGTCCTTACTGTCACTCACTACACATCACATTACTCTGCAAGACTGAACCTACGTCAGGTGTGTTCGCAAAGCTTTCATCGTTCTCACCGATGTCTTTGGCAGCAGCCTGTATGCAATTGTCAAAGCGAAGTCCTGTTCATCCTTTGGTGGGTGGCTTTGCGGGCTTGGTTATTGGAGGGATGTTTCTACTCTACGTCCAGCACCAAGACAACATGGTGACGCTGTTTTACCAGTGTGAGCAATGCTTACAGCATTTTGAAATCCAGCAATCAGGCTTCGCGTAATTTTCATCGTTTACACCTTTCAAATTATTTAAAACACTTAATTTATATCACTTAAAGGAAAACAATCATGGCGCATCAATTAGAAACTATGGCTTTTGTTGGTCAAACCCCATGGCATGGCTTAGGCAATCAACTCACCCAAAACCAACCTATAGAAGTCTGGGCTGAGCAGGCAGGAATGGATTGGAAAATCGAATCATCCAATGTCAGTTATATGGCAAAGAATGAACGGGGACAGAGCATTATCATGCCGTATGAAGAACAGCGAGTGCTTTATCGTTCAGATACTCATGCACCGTTGTCGGTGGTGAGTCAGCGTTATCAGGAAGTCCAACCGATGGAGATTCTAGAGTTTTATCGAGACTTAACGGAGCAATCAGGCTTTGAGCTGGAAACGGCGGGTGTACTCAAAGGTGGTCGTAAGTTTTGGGCATTGGCAAGAACAGGCCAATTGGCAGCGTTAAAAGGCAAGGATGTCAGTCATGGCTACATTTTATTAGCCACGGCATGTGATGGGACACTCGCCACTACGGCACAATTTACCTCAATTCGCGTAGTGTGTAATAACACTCTGGCGATTGCCTTACGTGGGCAGAATAGCAGTGCTGGTGTGGTGAAAGTTCCACATAGCACCAAATTTGATGCTGAGAAAATTAAACAGCAATTGGGTATTTCAGTGCGTGCATGGGATGAACACATGTATGAAATGAAACAACTCAGCCAACGTAAAGTGACCCAGCAGGAAGCAGCCGCCTACTTTGATGCTGTGTTTAATAATACGAACCTGAGCATTGCTGAACAAGATGAAAGTATCATTCAGTTCTACCGTAATGTGGCAAGACCTCAACCACCCCATTCATCCAAAGCTGACAATAAAACTGAACCGAATGGTCGGGCTATGTCTAAGGTGATGACCATGTTTAACGGACATGGCCGTGGGGCCGAGTTAAGTTCAGCCAAAGATACGGCTTATGGGTTGCTTTGTAGTATTACGGAGTTTTGTGATCATGAGCGCAGAGCTATAAGTCAAGATCATCGGATGGATTCAGCATGGTTCGGGGCTGGAGCCAATATCAAACAACGCGGGTTAGAACAGGCATTAAGAATGGTGTCTTAATCATACAATCAATGATTTATTTAATTTAAGTTTGTCGATTTAGCCTAAGTCTATTAATTACGTTGCGTTTTAAAATTAATTCAAGTCTACCTTTAGCCATATTTCTCTCAATGTGGCTTTTTTTATGCCTTTAAAAATATAGGAGTATCCTTATGAGACAAATCATGACGAGTCAACAGCAACCCTTTATAGGTCCACCTGTTGAACCAAAAACTTATTCATGTCATAGCAGACGAAGTAACAAAGCCAAACGATTGGTTGAAACCAAACAGATGAGCCGTGAACAATGGCTACAAATCCGAAAACAGGGAATTGGTAGTAGTGATGCAGCAACAGCCTGTGGGTTAAATCCTCACATGTCGATGCTTGAACTGTGGATGATTAAAATAGGTCGAATGCAGCAAGGTGTTGAAGATGAGAGTGCAGGCTATGCTCCTTTATACTGGGGGAAAAGGTTGGAACCGCTAGTCGCTGAATATTACAGCATGCATACCAACCATAAAGTGCGTCGAGTCAATGCTGTGTTACAACATCCTGACGAGGACAAAGCATTGTTTTATTCTACTATTTATATTTATAGAGAAGTTCTCGGTTTTTCAATAATATTGTTGTTTATCAACTATGATGTTTATACGAAAAGCAATGTTGGTATATTTTTTGATGCGCTTTTTGCAATACTACATTTTATGTTTATTTTTTTTGTTTTTAGGAAAGTTTACGATATTAAAATAAATTATCTAAATTTAATTTGGAAATAGAAGGCGAAATAGGAAATGAAAAAAAATACTAGGTTTTGTCATTATCTTTTTTCTTTTATTGTTGGGAGCTTTTCTTGTCTTTTATTTTAGTGGTATTCATTAGGCCTTAGTTTTATATTTGTAGCTTTTTTTGTTTTATTTCTCAATTCCTAAGAAATTTGAGTTTATATCTCCTATCCAAGACAGTCTTTTCTTGTATATCTATAATCTTGATTTAAAGATTGGATTTCTTTTATATTTTTACCTTGAAACTTTGTTTTGTTTATTTTGTAGCCAAGTTTGAATTGGTTTATTGAGAATAAAGGTTGAGATATTTAATGTAATATTATAACATTTCATTGGTTCGCGGTTATATAACTTCATTATTAATGTATAAGAGATATTTATTCATCCCTTTGGTATTTTCATCGGGGGGTACTTATGCTGAAGATCAGGTGAGTCAACAACAGGCCAGAGATTATCTTTCGCAGAAACAGCAGATTGACCAGTTAACGCAATCCGTTGCGCCTTTTATCCAGCTACAACAGACGAAAGTTGATTCAAGCTATCCTTGGCTACAAAAGGAACCGATTTGTTTTGAGATATCTTCTTTAAAGGTTGATGTTCCAACTAAGTATCCGAGTATAAAAACAGCTGATTTTAATCGCATCTTTAAAGAACTAAAGTATTCAGACAATAAAGTTCTAGGCCGATGCATTGGTGAAAAAGGACTGGCTGGTGTTGTTAATTATATCAATGAGCGACTGGTTCAACTGGGTTATGTGTCTACTCAAGTCATCGTACCCGAGCAGGATCTTGCGACAGGACATTTACGTTTAACTTTGATCCCTGGATTGATTGGGGAAATCCGACTTAAAAATAGTAAAGATCAACCCTTAAATTATCGTTTGCCCATGCAAGCAGGCGATATCCTCAATATCCGTAAACTCGAACAAATCCTAGAAACCTTTGCCCGTTTACAAGGCATGCAGACCAGTTTCGATATTCTACCAAGCCAAAAAAGTGGTGAAGATGCGGGTTATAGCGATGTTGAAATTGTATGGGAGATTCAGGAAAGGAACTTTATCACTGCTGGACTCAATGATGCGGGCAGTAAAAGCTCTGGAAAATACCAAGGCTATGTCAGTTATGCTTTAGAAAACCCATTGAATGCTGCGGATAGCTTATTTGTTTACTATACCCAGTCAATCAATGACTGGAATACCGACCATACCGATTTTAATAATTATTTTATTTCCTACGAAGTTCCCTACAAGAATTGGTTACTTAATCTCAATGCCAGTCAATATACCAATATTCAGGAACTAGAAGGTTTTGATAAATGGCTCGATTATAAAACCATTAACAAAGATTTTAACCTTCAAGCACAGCGCGAACTCAGTCGTAGTAAATCCTACCGTCTCTCTGGCTATGTCCAACTCTATCGAAAATCAGTCTCCAGCTTTATTGATGATCTTGAAGTCAATCCTCAACGTAAACGCCTTTCAGGCTGGGAGTTGGGGAGTAAATATCAATACAGGTTTGGTCAACAAAACATCAATGTTCAATTCAGTTACCGCAAAGGTGCTGACATTTTTGGAAAAAATGAGGCGGCCGAAGATATTACCGGAGAGGGTGATTCTAGAGCTGGGATCTGGAATGCAGCTTTTCAATATGCAGTGCCCTGGCAGACCGCTAAAAATAACTTTATGTATCAGTTGAACTGGCAAGGCCAGTGGAGTCCGCAGAAAGTGGTCAGTCAGGAGACCTTTAATATTGGTGGCCGCTACAGCATTCGGGGTTATCGACCTGAGCAAAGCATCGTTGGCAGTAATGGACATTATTTACAACAAACCATGCATTGGCTCAATCCCATTCCTAATTTCTCACTTTACGCAGGGCTGGATCAAGGACTTGTGACTGGGGATGGCACTCAATATTACTCTGACCGTTATCTGTTAGGCAGCGTGGTGGGTGTAAGAACCCAATTCAAACATATTAATGGCGAGTTTTTCGTGGGCCGGGGACTGGTTGCACCAGAACATATCCAGAAAGACCTAATCACTGGATTTAATCTCTCATTTAATTACTAAGCAAATCCATGAATAGAAATAAGGTCACAATATGAATAAGCAATTTTATCGAACAAAATTTAATGCCAAACTTGGGACTTATGTTGCAGTATCCGAACTGGCAAAATCCCATCAGGGGGATACCTCTCCACATATTAAAGCGTCAATCAATACAGAGGTGACAGACTCAAGTATTGCGGCAACAGGACAAAGAACATTAAAACAATTGGTGTTGGCTCTTTCTAGCTTGATGGCGATTAGTCCGATTTATGCCAATGTTGTCGTCAATAATGGTGCTGCTGTAGCGCATAAAGCGACTGTACTTAAGGAAGGTAAGGTAGCCAACGTTTGGATTACGGCCCCTTCAGCATTAGGTGTATCACGTAATAGTTATACCCAGTTTGATGTAAATCAGAATGGTGTAATCCTGAACAACTCTCGCGGCGCAGCAACCAGTCAGATTACCAAAACATCCATTGCGGCGAATCCTAATTTGGCAAAAGGAGCAGCGACCACGATTGTAAATGAAGTCGTTTCAACCAACCCAAGTTTATTACAGGGTAATCTTGAAGTATTGGGATCAAGAGCGAATGTGGTGATTGCCAACCCAACCGGTATTACAGTGAATGGTGGTGGGTTTATCAATGCCAATCAGGTAACGCTATCAACAGGGATGTTGGGTTATAACAGTGATGGTTCGATCAAACAACATACCGTAAAACAAGGTGCAATCACGATTAATCCTGGTGCAAATAACCGAGGATTAGGAGGTAATGCCAATAATCCCGTTGCATTAGAACTGTTAGGCCGCTCTATTGCGATCAATGCACCAGTCAATGCCACGACAATTACTGCTGTTACAGGGGCAAACACAATTACTGCTGACACAGGTGAATTTGCTGCAACGACAGGAACAGGGATGAAACCTACAGTTGCGATTGATGTCGCACAGTTGGGAGGGCTTTATGCAAATAGTATTTATCTCTATGCCAATGAAGCGGGGATTGGGGTCAATAATGCAGGCATTATTAAAGCCAAAAATAATTTAGTCCTTAACAGCAATGGTAAAATTACCAATACCACAACAGGATTAATTCAAACCACAGATGCAAGCAATGGGTTAATGTCCGTTCAGACCAATCGAACGGATGGACATGGAGACATAATCAATCAGGGTAAAATCCAAAGTTCTAATGCCGTATTTGTTGATGCTGGACGTCATTTATATTTGCAGCAAGATAGTTACACAGGTGTAACCAATATAACTTCAAAGAACATTGTGTCTTTAAATACCAAAGGTTCGGTTGTTGGAACTGGCGCTGTGATTAAGCAGTTTGGCGATGGGCAAAATGTTTACATCAATGCAGATGGTGATATTAGTCTAACGGGTAAACAAGTAAGTGGGGCTCAAAACAATATTGGCAGTAATGGTGGCGTTTATCTTAGCGCAGGTCAAAAGATTAAAGTAACCGATGCTTCGATTAGTGCTCGCAATGATCTTGGTCTCAGTTCAAATAAACAATTAGACCTGAAAGATTCAAATCTATATAGTACCAATAATGGGATTTATCTCAATAGTGTTGGAACGGATATAGCCAATGCTGCAATCAATGTTACCAATGCAGTGCTTGATGCTAAAACAAAATTAGCCATTCAATCTTCAGGTTTATTAAATCTTACAGCTTTAAGTTTGCCAATTGTATCGGGACAAACCAGTACTCGTGTACAAGATGTTGTGTTCACTGCACAACAGAATCTAAATTTTAATCAAAACAAACAAATGCTACAGCCGATTAAAGGCAAGTTAAGTATTGCCGCAGGAGGAGATATCTCTTTGGCAACAGGGCTTACTGCCGCCAATGTTGAAGTGAAGGGTTTTGGAGGCATTGATATTGAAGGGAGCAATGTTAAAACTAAAAATATTACGCTATCCACGGCTGGAAACTTAAATATCGTTGCGAAAAAAGATGTTAACTTACAAGATAATACCCGTCTATGGTCATCATTAGGCAATATTAATGTCTCTGCTTTGGGTGGGAATTTGACCACAACCAGTCTGACTGCATTGGCCAATAAAGGCAAAGTTTCATTACTGGCAGATAAAGATGTACGTTTAAATATCGCTAAAATTAATAGTGCTGTAGAGGGAACCACTGCACTAGATCAGACCAATCAGAAATCAAAAATCACAGCAGGGCAAGATATTAATATTGGCTCAACTAACCAAGGGGCACTTTATCTCTATGCTGGAGATATCCAGTCCACGGCTGGAAATATTAATTTGATTGCTGATAAAAATATTAACTTATATCGTGCTGGAGATGTGAAACAAGTTAAGAACGCGGATGGGACTTTTATTCCAAAGACAACGTATTTATGGTCGAACTTAAAAGCAAAAGATATTTCAGTAAAGTCAGCGATTGGTAATGTCGAACTTCAATGGCTGAATGCCAATGCCAGCAATGATCTTGTGGTTGATGCAAAAGGTTTCAATCGCATTTATGGTGGTGAATTAAAAAGTGGTCGTAATATTGAGCTACATGGTGGAGACAATGTCAGACTCTGGGCGGTGAATAGTAATTCAGGTGCACATACTGCGGTTAGTTCAGACAAGAATACTTACTTAAATAGTGATATTGATGCCAAAGGTCAAACCAGTTGGGCAGCGGCTAGCACGGTCAATATGACAGCTGGTGGCTTACTTTCCTTAAAGAGTAAAGGTTTACAAGCACATCAACGTACCAATTTAAAGGGTGGTGTAGTTAATATTGAAGCGGGCACAAGTTTGGATTGGAAGGATAAATACACACTGACTGCAGTGGATAGTGCGATATTAAAGAACAATGCCGATCTAGCGCAATTCAATGGTGATATTGGTATTCAGACTGGAACTGGGAATCTTACCATTACGCCAACCAATATTACCCTAAATGCGTATGGCGATATTGATCTTCATGCTAAAGGTGGTGATTTAACGTTAGTAGGTACTGGTGGCACTACAGGAAATGGTTCAGAGCAAGTTGTAAAGCTGAATACAACCACCGGTGGTATTAGCTTGGCAGGCCAGAATGTAACATTACAAGGATCTGAACTTAAAGCGAGTAAAGATATTAACCTCGTTGCTACTACTGGTGATGTGATTGTGGATGGCGTGAAAAATACGATTCAAGATTCTACAAAGATTGCATCATTTGAAAGGCTGAAAGCAGCTCAGTTGGAAAAAGAAGTTTTATTACGTCAACATGAGCAAATGCGACAGGATAAGGATTACTTATTCCTCATAGACTCGTACGCTAAAAATAGGGGTATTGGTTTAAAGCATGAAGGAGAAGTTGATGTAAAAAAAATGTATGCGATAAAGGACGCATTAGAAGAGAAATACTTCGTAAAAATTTTTATTGACTATAGTCCTGCAAATGGGTATCGCGGTTCAGTATATTTTATTCATGCCTATGAAAAATATACGCCACGGATTGCATCTGCTGATCAGTTGATTAATTTCTATAGTAAAAATGTTAATGGTTATGAACATCAAGGCACAAACCTAATCTCAGGAAATGGGAATATTAATCTGATTGCAGCAAAAGGCGTAAGTATTAGCGGTTCAGAAGTAGATGCTCAGAATGGGACTGTTCGTATTGAGGGAGCGGGTACTTTAGCTGGAGCTGCACATAAAATCCAAGGGCAATATACAAGTGACAAACCGAGTAGCGTAAAACAAGGTCCGATAAAAGGCAGCATCATTATTGATGGACTGCAAGACTCTTATGAAATTGGTCGAGTAGAGCATGAGAACTACAACTGGCGTAGTCCTGTGAACATAACGACAATTAATGGCAATAAAGGAGTAAAGATCAAAGCTACAGGTAGGTCAGAAACTGATAATTTAATTTTACAAGGCACTGAAATCACCAGTCAGAATGGTAATGTCGATATTGAAGCTTATAAAAATATTATTTTTGATGTGGCGATAGAGAATGGTTATGACAAGAGTAAAAAAACTGAAACGAAAAGAAAATGGTACGGTAAGAAGAAAACCACGACAACCGTAAAAACAGCTGAAAAAAGTGGAGGAGTGTCAGTTGATATAGAAGCGAAAAATATCAATATCAAAAGTCAGGAAAAAAATACAGATAAAATGATGGGTCAGAATCGTACCAGTATTGATATGTATTCGAGTCATTTAACGGCAAATGGTGGAAAAATAAGTATTCAGGCTGGAGGGGACCTCAACTTTTTGACTGCAAAGAATGAAACCTTAAATACAACTGATATTAGTAAAAAGAGCTCATTTATTGGGATTAAACTGAATAATTCCAAGACCACGAATACGCGTAATATTAAATCAGAGCTTCCTGCTGTGCTGAATGCGGACTATATCGGCACAAAATCAGGATTTGATACTCGTCTGAAAGGGACTGTATTTAATTATTTGGAAGGTGCCAATATTCAAGCAGGTGGCACGATTAGCTTAGAAAAAGCATCGGAAATTGTTACAAATACTTCTACGAAAAAGAGCAATAGTGTTGTTTGGCAGTCGATGCAAGACAAAGGCTCTATTACAGAAACAGCAAAATTACCAAGTTTTAATGGACCAATTGAGCCAACGTTTATTGCTAAAGGTGGATTGACAGTACAAGTACCAGTTGTTTCTGGCAAAAATAATGATGTACGAGCAGAAGTAATTAAGCTGTCTAATCAGCCTGGTAATGAATATTTAAAGACTCTTATTGCTCGAAAAGATGTGAATTGGGAAGCTGTAAAACTCGCACAAGAGAATTGGGATTATAAGTCACAAGGATTAACTGGTGCTGGTGCAGCAATCATTGTCATTATTGTAACAGTATTGACATCAGGGGCTGGTACAGCAGCGGCTAGTTCAGTTGCATCAGCTACAGGGAGTGCGGCACTTGGAGCAAGTGCTCAGGCTGCGGTTGCGACATTAGCTTCACAAGCAAGTGTAAGCTTAATCAATAATGGTGGAGATGTTGGTAAGACTTTAAAAGATTTAGGTAGTAAGGAGTCCGTTCGTAATCTTGCGGTAAGTATGGTTACGGCAGGATTATTAAAAGAAGTGGGTACAGCTTTAAAACTTAAACCCGATAGTACTTACTTCCCTGATCGTTTAATGAATAATTTTACCAATGCTGTTGGCTCTACTTTAGTACAGACGGCAATTAATGGTGGAAATTTACAGGATAACCTCGAAAAAGCTTTACTGGCAGGATTATCTGGAGCCTTACAAGGGGAGTTAGCACTGGGTATTGGGGATTTCTTAGATTTTTCAAATCCTGATATTTGGGAATATACAATTCATAAAATTGCTCATGCTGCTGCTGGTTGTGCGGCTGCAGCTGCAACAAAAGCGAGTTGTGAGGCTGGTGCAATTGGCGCTGGTGTAGGTGAAATAGTAGCTGGATTAATGCCTGATCCAGTAAATGGTGATGAATATACAGTTGAAGAAAAATTACGAAATCGTAATGCTGGTAAGATAGCTGCAGGTGTTCTATCCGGCTATGCTGGTTATGATGTAAATACAGCTGCAAATGCGGCAGATATAGCAATTGAAAATAATAATAATACTAGAGGAGGACCGAAAAGATCATTATTCACGTATTTAGCTAAAAAAGCTGTTAATCACATTGCACCTGAAAAAAGTGCAGATCCTAAAGTTGTTGCTAATTTTTGGTTAAGAAGAACCGATAAAAATGCTTTAAAACAAATTGATATTGATCATATAGCACAAGGCCATATCACAACTAACAAAAATGGAGTTACAGCAGTAGGTTTTCATCATGAGCCGAGTGGAGGAGTAACATCAAGAGTTACTCAGGTTGTTAGTAAACCAGACTCAAATGGTGTTTGGGAAGGAGTAATTGAAGTTTATGATGCAAATTCAAAAAAATGGATACCTAAAGCTGGAAATAATGGGAAATCAACTTTCTTACCATCAGGATGGACAAAAGAACAAATGGAATTTGAGTTAACATCTGTTTTTAAAGCAGGAGAGGCGAAAGGTTTTGTTAAAGCTAAAAAAATCTTTGAAGCTATATCACCATCAGGCGTTAAAATTAAGTTTGTTCCACCTACTAAAAATGTACCCCAATGGCGTGCTTGGCCTGTTAAGTAAATTTTAATTTTTGGAGTTATGAAATGAAAGTAATATTTTTTTTAAATACAAGCCAAGAAGATGAAAGTATGGAAATTTTTAGTTTTCCAGATGTAATTATAGAAGATGAAAGAGTTGAAAGTGAGCATTTTACCGAAGCAGAATATTTTCTGATGTCTTTAGACTCCGTAAATGCAGCCTCAGAAATGCTAGAAATCATTAATTTTTACAATGAACAAAGCATGCTTTCTTTAACTGAAATCAAGGCTAGTGAAAATGTTAAAGCAATTATTTATGAACAATTTATCGCGTTTAAACGAATAACATCATCTAAATTTGATAATGAGATTTCTTTAGATATATTTTTAAATATATTGTTGAAATGGAAGGATTATTTATTAATTGGTGATAAGGCGGAAGTCGTATTTGAAATTAATTAGGTGTTATGGGAAAGAGTTAAGATTAGCTGTAAGTGGTAAAACAGACAAATACTAAAGAGATGCTGTAGTTGCAGCATTGGGAAGAATAAAATCAGAAGCTTTAGTTTCAGGTTCACAAGTTAATAAATGGTTAACTAAGCAATAGGAGATATTAATGAATTACTATGAAGTCAAAGCGGATTTTTATGAGTTTCCTAATCAATATTTTATAACAGAGATAGATGGCTTCGACAACCCGAGAGCTCAGTTAGATTGGGATGAGTTTCTGGTTGAATTTCTCTTAAATAAACAGAAAAAATATATTGCGACAATAGAAAGCGGTAAAGAGGAAGTTGATTTTACTACGACATTCTATGGGTTTTGTGTTGTTAGTGAAAAATTTGCAAATATATTGGCAGTAGAGAAAATTAGTGATTGTTTAATTGTTCCATTAGTTTTTAATAAAGAGTTATCACAGAAGTTTTATTTATTGGTGGATTCGTTAAGGTATGACTGTGTTGATGAGATTAACTCTGACTTTCAGAAATTTCTTGAGAACGATCCTGTAAGACCTGATCTAGCGGGAAGATATAGAGCCTTTTTTAAATTAATCATTGATGCTTATAAAACAGATAATGCTGACTTTTTTAGATTGGGAAATGAAGATGCAACTGTGATTGTGAGTCAGAAAATAAAAGATATTTATGATAAAAATCATTTGACTGGAGCAAGTTTTACTAAAGTAACGATCGACTAATTTATGTTTAGTTTGATATAAACGGGAGTAGTTCAAATCTGAACTGGCAGTTCTCCGGTTATATCAAAAGCTAATTCTTCATTTGGATGTTTTCTTTGGGTTGGCAGAAGCTGATATCTTAATTAACGAAGGAAAATTAACACAAAAGAGTATAATTGAGTCAACAAGGATTGATCTGGCAGATGGCGTGCTGAGAAATCCGAAGGTAGTTGAAGTTTTGATGAAGGATGGGTCTGATATTACGGATTGGAAGAAGTTCACAACAAAATCTGTAAGTACTCAAAATGGTCAATATCTACAGATACATTTTTATAAAAATATTAAAACGGATAAGATTGATTACGAAATACAAGATTACAAAGTGAAAGGAGTTGTGCGACCATGATTTTAAAATGTATTGATCCTTTTATTGATGAATTTAAATTAGATCATTTTTATATATGTCTAGCGGTAAGCTTTAGTGAAAATAATAAAACTACTGAAGAGACAGTAAGGCGAGATCCTGATGGAATACCAATAGGATCTTAGAAGGTTTGAGTTAGTCACACAAGAAATGCCATTTAATTGCACCTGAAAAAAGTGTAGATCCTAAAGTTGTAGCTAATTATTGGTTAAGAAGAACCGATCAAAGTGCTTTAAAACAAATTGATATTGATCATATCGCACAAGGACATATTACAACAAATAAAAATGGAGTTACGGCAGTAGGTTTTCATCATGAGCCAAGTGGGGGAGTAACATCAAGAGTTACTCAGGTTGTTAGTAAACCCGATTCAAATGGTGTTTGGGTGGGGGTGTTGAAGTCTATGATGCAAATTCAAAAAAATGGATATCTAAAGCTGGAAATGATGAAAAATCAACATTTTTTCCTTCAGGATGGACAAAAGAGCAAATGCAGTTTGAGTTGATTACTGTTTATCAACAAGGGGTTAAATCTGGTAAAGTGGGCACTTTAAATGCTTTTGAAGCTATTTCACCATCAGGGGTGATAAAATTTGTCCCACCGCCAAAAGGCCATACAACTATAACGCAATGGCGTGCTTGGCCTGTTAAATAAATTATGTAAAAGGTGTAGATAGATGAAAGTACAATTCAGCTTTAACTGGACACAAGAAGATGAAGGTGGAGAAATTATTCATTTCCCTGTGGCTGTAATTTATGCTGAGGATAGCAATGGTGAAAAAAAATATTGGTCTGATGCTACTCATTTCGTAAGCTCTTTTAATACGACTGAGTCTGTGTATAGACTTTTAAAGATTATTAACCTATTTCAACTTGAAAATATGATGCGAAAAGTTGAGATCTCACACTGGAATGATTTTGAAAAGGCAATTATTAAAGAATCACATATTGTATTTAAAGAAAGATTTGGTGATTCTTATCTAGATCAACTTGATTTGAGTTTATTTGAAAAAATACTTTATAAGTGGATTGAGTATTTGCAAAGTGTTGATAAAGATACAGTCGTATTTGAAGTTAATTAGGTGTTATGGAGTAGTTCCTTATTGCAACAATTCCCCCTTATCGGAAGAACTAATAATGTTGTTTTTAATTTCAGCATTGTGGGCAAACTTTTTATTGAGGGAGAGCATATAAAATAGGGAGGCAATGGAGCCTGTAAATTATTTTGTGTAAGTTCCATTTTTATAAATGATCTTTTAATCGATCATCGAACTGAATCGTAAACCAATTCATCGCTAAACGCCAATTGTGAATTGGCATTGTCCATTTCTTTGCGGCGTTGCTTATTATACTTATTTTAAATAACGACGTTGATGTTTATTTTTTAGGCATTAACAGTGGTGTTCAATTTAATCAATATTTTGGTGCTGAAGTATTCTGGAATAAGTCAGTAAACGATATTAAATTTGACGAAGATTTTGAGGATTTTGGTGTAAAAACCGATGCCGATGTTCAATATTATGGTGTTGGTCTTACTGGTAAATATCCTTTAGAAAATAATTTTTATGCAAAAGGTATGCTTGGATATATACGTGTTGATGTTGATGCAGAATTTCAAGGATACAGAGCATCAGAAAGTGAAGATGATGCTGGTGTGATTATTCAAGCTGGTGGAGGCTACAACTTCACTAAGAATATTACAGGAGAGTTATCATACACATATGTTAGTGCCTTTGATGGTTTTAATGGTATGAATCTTCAAGTGAAATATAATTTCTAAAATATACTTGAGGAAGATTAATAATTTCTTCTTCCTCAGGTTACAATCAAAAGTATGGTTATTGAATTGACTACTGTTAATAGAGCTGGGTTATTATGAGTTCGAAAACAGGATCGCTACAGAACGGTAATCGAACTCTAATTAGCTTAAAAATACGAACTGCTGTTTTGAAATAGGTTGAAATAAAGAAATTACAATGTGGTAAAAATAGTAGTAAAAAATTAAAAGTTAAATATTTTATTGTTATTTGTTAGTGGTTTATTTCTTTAATTTGACTGTCACCGCTTCCGCCAAAATTCTGAATAAGCCCTTGTTTTTGCAAGGGCTTATTTTTTACCTGTTCTTTTACCCCTCATCCTACCCCACATTAAAAATTGGATTGGAATAGCTAAAATAAGAATAATTTAGATTGCTTTGGATAATCGATAAATTGAGTTTAAGTTGATCTTTGAGAAAACAAACTATTATTTAAGGTTATAGCTGAGTGACTTCTGGGCCGTTCCGAGCGAGAGTGGCGAAATTCTGAATAGATTTAAGTAACTTTCATAGATAGCCTAAATTTAAAGTGTTTTTTGACTAAATAATTTTTATTTAAATGTGAGACTAGGATGAAATTAGAGATAAGAAGGAGTTTACTTATGATTGCTTAATTTAGCCTATATCTTTAAATGTATTAAGAATGATCTTGATAAATTTCTCAGTAATAAGAGATTGATGTGTAGTTTTTAGTTTAATTAAGTTAATGGTTCGACTAAATGGGAAATCAATAATTTTTTGTTTAATGACTTTATTCTCATGTAGTGATATTGGAGTAGATTCGGGTAAAACAGCGATGCCAATATGGGAACTAATGAGCCCTATTGCAGTAGTTAAATATCTGACTTCGCATGCGACATCAATATTTTCAATTGATAAATCAATATTTTCAAGAGCACGATTAAATGTCTTATACACGCTACTTCCGGGCATGGTAACAATTTGAGGGAACGAAATGACATCCCTAAAATAGATTTGTTCTTTGAATTGTAGATCATGCCCCTCTGGGGAAAAAACTAAGAGTTCATCATCAAATAAACGATAAAAAGCTAAGTGAGGATCAACAGTCTCAATAGTACCAATACCTATATCAGCTACAGCAGATTTGACAGCCCCATGAATTTCATTTGCATTTAAATCATGTACTACAATTTTGACTAGAGGGTATTCTTTTTTAAATTCTTGAATCCAACATGGTAGTAATGAACTGGCAATCGTTGGTAAAACGGCAATATTAATTGTTCCTAATACATGTTCGGAAATATTTTGACTAAGTTCCAATGCGTGCTCATATTCTAATAATACTGATTTCAGAGGAATGATCATTTGTTGCCCCTCTGGGGTAATTTTGACGCTATGACGAGTTCTATCAAATAACTTTAAATGAAGTTCATCTTCTAGTTGCTGAATCTGTAGAGTAAGCGTTGAAGGCGATATACATAATTTATTAGCAGCTCGTGCAAAATTTTTGAGTTCAGCGACAGTGAGAAATGCTCTGATGTGCCTTAATCCTTGTTTCATTACTACATTCCATTGTTCAGAAATTTTAAATTAATAGGCTTTCTAAAGCTCAAAGATACATTATTTATTTTTTAAAGTTAAATTTTCTTCAATTTAACACTCATATCTCAGAAAAAATCATAGTATCCAAAATACTTTTTTATTTTATATTCAGAAAAATCGAATACTAAATTTGAATAATATTGATTCAGTGAAAGTATAAAAAAACATAGGATAAAAGTGAAAATAGGAGCTAATAAAAGGGAATATTATGTTAGCAGGATTAGGGTTAATCACGATTATTTTATTATTTGTCAGTATCTTGACAAAAAAGTTATCACCATTAATTGCATTAATTACCATTCCAATCATAGCTTCACTGCTTGGTGGCTTTGGATTAGAAACCAGTAAATTTATTATTTCAGGAATTAAAAATATTGCCCCAATGGCAGGAATGTTTGTCTTTGCTATTTTATTTTTTGGCATCATGACTGATGCGGGAATGCTTGACCCAATTATTAACCGGATATTGAAAACTGTTGGTTTAAAGCCAGCAAGAATTACTGTGGGAACTGCGCTTCTCGCTTTAATTATTCATTTAGATGGTTCAGGGGCGGTGGCTTTTCTTATTACGATTCCTGCAATGCTGCCGTTGTATGATAAGTTGGGAATGGATCGACGGGTTTTAGCCTGTGTAGCATCTTTGGCTTGTGGGGTTAATTTTTTACCTTGGACTGGGCCAGTCATTCGTGCTTCTGCATCTTTAAATATTCCGGTTACAGAAATCTTCACACCTTTAATCTGGGTCCAGATAATAGGTTTGATCTTTACATTTACTGTAGCTTATCTATTAGGAAAAAAAGAAGAAAAACGCCTTGGATTAAAAAATCTTTCCGGTGATTCTGATTTCTTAACCTATGACATTGATGAACAAAGTCAGGCTTTGCGTCGTCCACATAGCTTTTGGCCGAATGTTCTCATTACAATTTTTGTTTTAGGTGTAATGATCAGCGGCAAAATTGATCCAGTTGTAATGTTTATGATTGGTGTAGTTGCTGCTTTGCTTATTAATTACCCTGATATCAATGAGCAGCGACAACGTATTGATGCACATGCAAAGGCTGCTTTAAGCATGGTAAGCATTTTATTGGCAGCGGGTGTGTTTACAGGTGTGATGACAGGAACGGGCATGTTGAAAGAAATGTCACAACATGCAGTAAATTTTATTCCACCAAGTGCTGGGCAGCATATTCCATTTGCCTTAGGCATTGTGGCAATGCCACTGTCTTTATTATTTGATCCGGACTCTTTTTATTTTGGGGTGTTGCCAGTTATTGCACATACCGCAAGTGCATTTGGTATTGAACCCGTACAGGTTGCACAGGCTGCAATATTGGGTCAAATGACTACAGGATTTCCAGTGAGTCCATTAACACCCGCAACATTTCTGATTGTTGGGTTATGTAAATTAGATTTGGCAGATCATCAAAAATATACGATTCCATATTTATTTGCAGCTTCTGTAATTATGACAATTGCTGCGGCTGTATTTGGCGTATTTCCATTTTAAAGGCGTAATATTATGAATACTTTAAATAAAATTCGTATAGGTAGTGGTGCGGGTTATGCGGGAGATCGAGTTGAGCCTGCTATTGAATTAGCCGAAAAAGGTAACCTTGATTATTTGGTATTTGAATGTTTGGCTGAAAGAACGATTGCTTTAGCTAATCAAGCTAAACTTAAAAATCCGAATGATGGTTATGACGCTCTATTGGAAAAACGTTTGCGCGGTGTATTGCCATTTATTCAGGATAAAGAAGGTAAAACCAGATTTAAGATCATCAGTAATATGGGAGCAGCAAACCCTGTCGCTGCAATCCAAAAAGTTCGGGAAATATTAACAGAGCTTAAGATTCCTGATATCAAGGTTGCAGCTGTAATAGGTGATGATGTATTGACTGAGCTTACTGATCAATCTCTGATTCTTGATAATGGACTAAGTGCTGAGCAATTGTCTTCACAGATAGTATCTGCAAATGCTTATTTAGGAGTTGATGGAATTTTAGAAGCACTTGGACAAGATGCCGATATTATTATTACTGGGCGAGTAGCCGATCCCTCCTTATTTCTTGCACCTTTAATCCATGAGTTTCATTGGTCAAATACTGATTGGGATAAATTAGGGAAAGGCACATTAATCGGTCATTTACTTGAATGTGCAGGGCAAGTCACAGGTGGGTATTTTGCAGATCCTGGAGTTAAGGATGTGCCAAACCTAGACCGCTTAGGTTTTCCGATTGCTGAAGTTGATCATCAAGGACAGGCTGTAATCACTAAAGTTGAAGGTTCTGGCGGTTTAGTCAGTGAAGCCACATGTAAGGAGCAGCTTTTGTATGAAATTCACCAACCTAATGCATATAAGACTCCTGATGTAACAGCTGATTTTTCTAATGTCTATTTTGAACAAATTGGACCAGATCAGGTTGCTGTTTATGGAGGGACGGGTTATGAGAAACCTCAAAACCTTAAAGTGACGGTTGGTTTTTCTGATGGTTTTATTGGAGAGGGGCAAATCTCTTATGGTGGGCCAAATGCTAAAGCACGAACAAAACTTGCTAGAGATATTGTTCTTAGCCGTTTAAAACAAACAGGTGTTAAGTTCGATGAAATTCGAGCGGATATGATAGGTGTAGATTCTTTGTTTGGTGACTATTCTAACCAAGAAACACAGAATCCTTGGGAAGTACGATTACGCGTAGCCGCACGTTGTCAGCAAAAACATGATGCAGTTGCTGTAGCTAACGAAGTTGAATCTTTATATACCAATGGACCTTATGGTGGTGGTGGTGCAGTAAAAAGTGTAAAAGAGGTACTGGCTGTTGCATCAACATTTTTATCTCGTGATCGAGTTCAAGTTCAAGTCATTATGGGATGAAAAATATGAAATTATATGAAATTGCACATAGCCGCACTGGAGATAAAGGCGACAGTTCCAATATTTCAATTATTGCATTTGATGCGCAGAATTATGATGATTTATGTGCAATTTTAACTACAGATCTGATTGCTAAACAATTACAACCAGCCTTACAACACTTTTTGGTAGATGAATTCCTTATTGAGCGATATGAGCTTCCTAAAATTGGAGCTTTAAATTTCGTAATTCGCGGAATTTTAAAAGGAGGTGTTACTCGTTCATTGTCGTTGGATGCCCATGGTAAATCTTTATGTTCTGCTATTTTAAATATAGATTTAAAATGAGAGTCAAAGGTGGAGAATAGTTCTAGGACTATAGTTTAATCTTTACATTACTTGTTGAGTTGAATTTCAAAGGCATTCTTCACAAATTCTAATAAGCTTTTGCTTGAAACTTAAGGATACTTTGAGATCTAAGAATTCGTGTAAGTGAATCTAAAATGAACGATTGAAAGGATAAGGATGGTGTAGCGTCATTTAGTGACGCATTGCTCTTTTAATTATGAAATGAGTGATTAAACTCTTTTTCTAGAAAGGAGTTTAGCAATATGGGTAAAAATTTAGTGCGTCTTATGCAAAGCGAAGGGGGAGAAGCTACTTTGAATTGCCAGCGTGATTCAAATAATGAAATTATTAGAATCTTTGATTTGGATGGCAATGTTCTTCCTCTAAATCAAAGGACTCGTTGCGTAATTTGGAAATCTCAAGTTTGGTATTTTTGATTGATTTAAACTTGTAGTTTATAAAGAGCCAGCATTGTATCTGGCTCTTTAATATTATTAATATTTAAATTTTCCATTCGAGTCTGTAAATTTTGAATATTCATGAGATATTAATTCTTCAATAATATTTTCTTTTTTTGTATTTTTAAGCTCTGCTAATTTTTCGAGTTGTGTTTGAGCAGCTTTTGTTAATGGAAGATGATAAGGCTTTTTTAATTTTCCTGAGGATCTATATTTTTGTTGTCCCCAAGATTTCTTCATGGTTTCATAGAATTTTATAGATTTTAAATGGTCATAATTGATTTTAAGAGGTTGTATGTTATCAAGTAAAATTAACAATTCATAATACTTGCTTGTATTTTGTTTATCAATTAAAAAATATGGATAATATTTTTCCTTTTTTTCTAAATATTTTATACACCAATCAATCTGATTTTTATCGAAAGTGGAAATCCAGTCATAGTGAATGTTATGTTGAGTAATATGGAATTCCCATTCAAGACGTATCGATTCTATGAATGAAATTTTACTTTCTATATTTAAAACTATTAAGTCAATATAATAAATTAAATTTTCAAATTCATTAATTGACTTTTTCTCTGGTATAACACTAGGTGGAGTTGCAGAAAATACACCATTCGTGACTGGAAATGGATTATTTATTTTTTTATCCTTATTAACTTCTATTTTAAAGATTGGGTAGTTAGGGGGGGTGAAATAATTGTATGTTTTTTTATATTTATGATCACGAGGGATAGTAATAAAATTTTCTGGGTTGTAGTTCTTTAGTTCAAGGGAGTAAGGCTGAGGTTTAATTTTGGATAGTATGAAATTTATTTGTTGGAAGTTTTCTTTATCAATCCACTTTAGTTTTTCTAAATCTATGACTCTATTTATTATTATAAGATTTATAACTTCAATCATTGATTCACGTTTGGATGATGTATTAAAGTGGTCAACTAAATCATTTTTTATTTTGGTTATAGGAGGGAGTGGAGGTGGATTAGTATAGTTGTGTATTTGAGAAGTTGCAGTAAATGGGAAATTAAAGTTTGGCTTTAAAATGTTCCAAATTAATTCCAACTCTCTGTTAGATAGTTGTTCAAAAATAGAAGAATCGTACTCAAGTGAAGTTTTAATCATTTTAGGTAATCGGTAATATTTTAATTTAGTATAAATTATTTAAATTTTTTTGAAAATAAAAAGTAAATTTATTATCGGAAATGTGTAGTTTTTGTGTAGAAATACAGTCTATTTAAAGTGAAAAAAATGACTATTAAAGACAAAATTTTGTAGATTTATAGACTTGAAATTTTATATTGGGTGCTGGGTGCTGGGTGCTGGGTGCTGGGTGCTGGGTGCTG
>NZ_JAVQNR010000001.1:0-18598 GCF_031799005.1 Acinetobacter sp. V102_4
TAATATTCTACTTTTAGAATCAAAGTACATCATTAATAATGAGTAACGATCATGTCGAAACATGGTAACTACACTAATCTGCTTTAAATTTATCTTGCTAAAGCAAACTTTCAAAAAGTACGAAATAAGGTTATAAAACCTTTAAACTTAACATCAAGAGAAATAAACAATTTGACCCTTGTTCACTATTTTTAATGCCATCTAAGTCAAACACAATATTCTAAATAAAGTTAAAATATTATAAAATGGCATATCTTTTTTCAAAAATATTTTATAAATAACAACAATATAAATTGTTTAATTTTTTTCAATTCAGGACAAAAAAACAAATTTATAATAGACTCAATCGTGCAAGAAATTGATTTTTAATTTATTGTCATCGCTGTCCAAATTTTGAAAACTAGCAGTTAGTACATCAGATGCTGAGCAAGACTGATTGCTGCATATTTCCTCAAGCTAGCTGAGAAAAATACAGATTGGTTTAGTTTCTACTTTTCGTATCCACAGCCAGATACATGCTTTTTGGGACCATCCATCTCACAAAAAACATGTACTTTCTTATTAGCAATTAAATTTAATACACATATTTTTTCTTGTTCCCAATCATGTCCAGACCATCCGTGAAAAGTGAACCCGCATAAATATATATCATAATTTGTGTACTCTTTATTGCTTAAAAAATAGAATATTGCTATAAACCCCGTACTTAATATCGATAAATTATCTGTACTCATTAGACCTTTAGCAGACCAGTAATAGGATTGGTCTATCACTTTTACTTTTATATTTTTCTCAGAAAAGTAATTGATATATCTATCGTTATTTGAGTTTCTAATATATTTTTTGAATTTTATAAAAAATTTTCTATAACTAATTTTACCAATTGGATTCATTTTATTAATTAAATCGTCTTCAAATGGAAAGAAAACAGCAGTATCTTCTAATGTATCTATAAAATCATTGAATTTCTTATCTTTGAGCCTCCTTTCCATTAAATCAACGGTATTTGCCAAGAATAGAATATCCGTTCTACGCCCAGTAATCCCAATTTTTTTTTCATTCGGAATATTAAACCTCACAATTATATCCTGATCATTAATCATTCCATTAACGTCGGGAATATCATCAGAGTTAGCAACTAATATGATTTTTTTTGATGAGATATTCATAATATAAAATTGATAAATTTAAAGTACTTTTCCACTAAAGCACTAAAATAAGGATAAATTATGAAGATTTTCTTAAGCTATAGACTGAAGAAAAAAAGGCCTGACAGAATGTCTGGCCTTTTAAAAAAGCTTTTTACAGAGATTAACATTATTGTTGATCATATAAGCTGTGCGTCCTGAAAATAGAGTACACAACAATGTCAGAGTTGAAATGTAAAAATTAACCCTTAATAATTTTCACAATTTTATGCGTATTTGTACTAAGAAGCACATAGTCATTATTCACCTTCAACCATTGCTGGTTTTTACCAGGTTTAGTCAATTTACTATATCGCTTATAATCTACAGGATTGGCACTACGATATTGAGAAGGAATCGTTTGCCCAGATTTCAAGTCTCGCGATGGTTTTACAGAATTATGCTTAACCCGTGGCTTTTGTGCTACAGGTTGCTTGCTATTATGTACATTCTTATGTGTACCTTGTGGTGCTGCAAATGCTGAAGCGGCCATAATCGAAGTAGAGATGGACAAAACAATTGCTTTAATTAATGTATTCATAGGAATTAATTACCATAGATTTCTTTATTTGAGATTACGATTAAATCTTAAAAAAGCATTAAGAATAAGATGATTGATTATACCTTTTGTAAAAAACAAGTATAAATCATGGAAATTTATCATTAAATAAAAATATGAAATTCGGATTATTAATCACGAATTTACAAATAGAATTAGCCCCGTATGAGAAGGTTTTACACAAGATCTTACAGCCTCATTAATATTGATCGGATGAGTTCGCCATACTGGACAATAAAAATATACAGTATCATCTACCAGTACTTTGCTATCATTTTGCCACTTCATGAAAATAAAGATTGTCGACGAAAATACTCGATCTAGATAGTACAGCGAATATTCAAGAGACACCGTGTCTTATTCTGAGAAAATACAAAAGCCTGTTAACCAAATTAATAACTGTTATAAGAAAGCAGCCAAGCTGTATCAAACTCAGTATGAGAAGTTAAATAAAGATGCTCAGTATGCTCAAGCTTCAGCCCTATTGAATACAAACAAAAAATGTAAAGTATATTGACGACACGAAAGATAAAACATTAAAAGCTTCACTTAAAAACATTTATTTCGTCGAAGTAGAGCGTTAAGAAAAGCCCTTAATCATCAGGGCTTTTCTAGGCTTAAATCGTTTTGAAACCTCAAATACGTTAAAATATTTGGACTGAAAGAATTTAGATCAAATTTATTGCTTCTTGCATTCAGATAGATATTTGTCAATCATGAAGTTGACGATGTCTATTTCGCCACGAGCCTCTCTTGTTTTTTCAATATTGTAAGTTTTCCAAACTTCATCCCAGTGGTCTTTAATATATGTGACTATACACTCCTTGTACGGATCTGGGGTATTTTCATGAATATGCGCTAAGAATTTGTCTTGATGCTTAGCTTTAGAATTAGCACAACCAAATAGTGAAATCATAAGAATTAATCCTATACTTAAATGCCTCATTTTTTAATAATATATCCTTCATCAACTAACGGATCTTTATCTTTGGGTTTTAGACTCCAATCATCAACTAAATGAAATCCTTCTGAAATAACACCTTTCCCAGAAGTTCTCCCTGCGAGAGGATAAATAATTTCAGGTTTAGCAAATTTTGACTGTGTAAAATTATAATGCCACATATATGGATTTATAACATTCAAAGTAGGCATACCTGCTTGCTTTATAGCTCCAGTTCTATCAGGTAAATTACTAATATATTCACTAAAAATCCCCCATAAAAAAACCGCCTAAAATACAAGACGGTTCCATTTACTAATCATATGACTATGATATTACTCTATTTTAAAATAATGCTTCTCTTTCACCATTTTGATTTTGATACCATTATAGTATCGAATCATAGGGTCTTTTTTATCTCTAGTTATTCGGTCAGCAAACTGAGCTTCATCCAGTAAAGCTGAATATGTTCTGTACCCAAGAACCAATTTTTTGATCTCTTCCCCACTCTTTTTAAACTCATCAATACGCTTGTCCAGTTCTTTTAAACGAATATCCATAATTTATCTACCCCCAATGCTTTTCTTTAATCTATCATCTAATTATTACAAAACCATATTTAAATTATGGTTATTTAAAAAAAGCCATACTTACAAATAATTATCGATATATCACTGCCTAAAGTTACTCATCACTTTTTGTTACACTAGATTCGTTCTATATCATTGGGGCTTGATGCTATATTGTTCAGTGTTAACTACCTTTGTCTTTGTGTTAACTTCAACTAAGCCCGCTCTTGCTGATGTTCCGGGCTTTTTTGATACCGTGAGTTTAATTCCCTATCCCGCCCTCTAGCTAATTCATCAAGGTGGAATGGCAAAAAATTTAAACCACTCTCAAGTAACAAGTGCCATAAGCGTAATGGACATCAGCACGTGACAGCTCTGGTCTTGTATTCGCTGCCGCCACCATTCTTTGCTCCATAACGGCGAACAACGCCTGTAAATTCCTCTACATCATGGCCTTGAATTGCTAACTTTGGCGCACCGGTCTCTCTGTTATATGCAGGTGTTCCGTATTGGTCTTTCTTATGTACAATGTGATAAAGCTCATGTTCAACCAAAGCGCAAAAGTCCACATCATTAGCAATACGAGAATATGAAGCATCAAAAGTAATGAGGTATTCAGGAACACATCTGAACCATTGAATGTATTGTTCTTCTTGTCTTTCCTGTTTCCAGCCACCAGCATTGATCATGACTTTCTCTGTTGTACCAATGACTTGACGTCCTTGTTTACTAAAGCCTGATCTAGCCCACATCACGGCAATATTTGGATAACGAAATGACCGTAAATGCAGATGATCTGAGTTAAACATTTGAGATTTAGGATCTAGAAATACACGTCTTATCCAGTCCCACATTTCTGGTGCAGGTGCAAAGTTAGGAGTATCTAACTCAAAAATCCATTCTGGAGGCATTGGCCGAACTGGAACATGAAAACCAACTTCTTTTTTCATACATACTCCAAAAAGAAAAACCCGCTAAATATCTATTATTAGCGGGGCTTCATGTACCGTAATAACTACGGCAAACAAAAACCTCCCGAAGGAGGTCTTCCACTTTTAATGCTAGACTTTAATCATTCCGCAAACTAGATTTATATTTATTGATTCCCTGTACACCCAGATCTATAAGCACACGTATTTGAATAGTTTCATCATATTGTTGCTTCAAGCCACTCTCAATATCTCTGTAACTTAAATCTGATAAATCTTTGCCTTTATGAAGTAACTGTTCTTTATAAAAGTAAATTTGCTTAGTTACTTTTTGATCCCGGCCAATATCAACAGAAGCTTCCATCCAATGTACTGAAGTGCCCATAGTAAACTCCAATAAGGTTATTTAACTATTATAACATGAACAAAACTCATTAAATTACAGCATATTAATTTACTACTTAAAACAACAATTGATATTTAAGGCAGCTTCCTCTGCCATAAGACATTCAGTCAAATAACAAAGATGTAAGTTAATATGTGCAAAGTTTTGTGACGCATTACACGTATTTTGTATAAGTTGTTATCTTGTTCGCTAAATCACATTTTGATAGTTTGTTTCTGAACTGGTAATTAAATTAATCTGATACACGACGATCAGCATTAGTTCCCCTTCGCAAGTGTTTACCTAGTTCAGGCTCAACCGGAACTCGGCATCCCCAAAGTGCCGAGTTCTTTTATTTTTATATCCAGAATAAAAAAGCCTACTCATCGAGTAGGCTTCCCCTTATGACATTTGCGCTGATCATTGAGGGTTCTTGTTATCTGTAGTATTTATAATAATACTACAGTTGATAAAGCAATTAAAAAAAAGCCCGCATCTACGGATGGCTGCGAGCATAAACTCAAGTGAATAGAAAAAGTACCATTCACCTCATAAGCGAGAAATACCTAAAAAACCATTCAATAAATGTAAACTTCATCACAGATTATACTTGTAGTTGCAAAATAATCAACACTTACCATTGGAATAAAAAAAGCCCACCTTTGCGCTGATAAAGGTGGGCTTTTTAATTGTTTCATAATAACTGGAGTGGTGATTTCTCTTACTTATTCTAAGCCCCACCATATCAAAGATGTAGACAAAGCGTGCTGTACAGTCAAGCATCTAATCGTATAATCACACCAACTTTTCACTGATTGCTTCAGCGGACTATAAGCACGGCAGCCTTAATGCTTCCAGCATCAAATAGATGTCGTCCTGTTAACCGCGCAAGATCTGCTGCGAGTGATCCGTTTGACACATCCAAATCAAATGATCAAATACCAGGAACGCGTGCACCATGTACAAGAATGAGCGCAGGACGTCTCTTAGTTCCATTCTCGCGAACCTCCCGAACATGTAACCCAACACCATATGCCGTAAGGACTCTGAAATCCTTCCGAATAAGTTCCCCTTCACTCTGTTGCTGCGCCGCCGAAGCAATCGTACCCATCATCAATGTAGTTACAAGAACGAACATTATCGCGATTGGCACACTCTTGGGAACTTTTCTTCTTTCTCTTGTCACTCCATATCCTCCCCTAATGTACTATCAAGTTAATCCAATAACGTATATTTGATCTGGGTCAGCTTAGCCTGATGCAATGAGCTAATAAGGGATTCAGCAGTTCTTTTCTTGAGGAACGACTGGACTAAATCTTTATTATAGCTTCTGAAACAACATCGAATATCTTCACATAGTTCCCACTACATAAGATCTTTAGCTTAACAATACCCGACATATTGCTCATAAAATATACACGCACACAAAACAAGTACATTTTTTAAGCTATGACAAAGTGCTCAGGATCAAAGGTATTCCACCTAGTAATAACAGCAATATGCTCATCGGAGCGGGCAGTACATTAATACAAGAATATGCAATAATTTGATTCAAGACATTTAATCATTCCTCAACAATCACGATATATTATTTAATTATCTATATATTTATAAACTTTTTAATGGGGAACAACAAAATGATGTACGTTTATTATACTCTTTTATTTCTCTTTTCAAAACTAAGTATAGTGGGCCTAAGTATTGGCTTTCATCATGAAGACCTATTTTTCACTGTAGCTGGAACCCTATTTATTTTCGCTTCATTCCTAACATATTTAATGATCAAAGAAGTTCGAAAAGATCCTTTTGACAAACGCTAGCTAATTCGAGAAAGTTAGATCTAGCAGATTTAAATTTTCAGCCTATAAGTGTACAAAGTAAAAAGCCCACTCAAACGAGCAGGCTCCTTACTGTATTTCAGGACTAAGCTATATAATTATAATTCTCAAAAAATACTCTATTAATCTATGTAAGCCCGCTCTTTTGGTCAATAGCAAAAGTGACAAATTACAATATTTTCATATCAACATTGTTCTGCAATCTACATAAAAAAAAGCCCATTTCTCTACTTCTAAATAAGAAATGGGTTTAGTGAAGATCCACTCAGTCCTGAAATACAAACGTAATAGGGAGTATCTCACCTACTCTTGTTTGCAAAACAATAGTCCCACACAATAATATATATTTCAATATTTTATTTTGAATACCCTATAAAACCCATTCAACTCTTAGAAAGTTCATCTAATGAGTTCAATGAAGCGTTCCATTATAAATCTTTCTCTCATGGATTCCTCCAGGATTAAAAATAGCCACATTTCTTATCTTTTCAATTTGTTACAATCTAAAAGTAAGTTGAATTCATCACTAAATAAACTCTGTGTAAAACCTCATTTTCTAGCAACTATAAATGATGCTCATTGACCATATCAAAAATGTAAAAGGATATGTAAACCTCATAAAAATAACGCATCTTGGGAAGGACTAATAAATATTCACATATTAAACAGGCTAAATAGTCAGATTTACACTATCACTTTATTTTGCAATGTTATGGGTCCTGTTTATTGATGTAAACTTTCATTTTAGGGAGCTTAAGAATTTATATGCTCCTCCTTCATTACTCTTGTTTCGAACTATTGCATTTGTTTCTTTATTTAAAGTTTCGTTCACTATTCTAACGCCGTTACACAGTACTTGATGACCAATTTTGAACTCTGAGCCAAACGCTTCAATAACAATAAATTCACCTGCAGAATTCGATGCCACAAAAAAACTGTTATCACAATGACCATACCTAATAGTATAAAATTTCATTCTCTTACAACTTTAATTATAAATTAAGATAAGGAATCAGAATTCCATACAATTAATCGAAATGCAAAAAGTCCATAATTGGTATGCTTTAGAATATGCAATAGCTCGTTCATAAAAACATACAATAACTTTATTATTTTTAAATACTTACCTTTTAAAAACAATTTAGTTTTGAATTTCACTATCAGTTAATTGTTTCAATTTAATTTTACTCAATGACCTATCGGCATTTTCCACTGATTTTTGAGCATCAGTCATCGATTGTTCAACTTCGCTTATAAGTATAGTCATCTTTGACTTCTTCTCTGGGCGTGAAAGATTAATAAACGCATAATAAACAACAGATGCCCCAAGTAAGGCTAAAGCTGAGATTTTTAACATAGTCAATTTATTGATTAAACTTACATTACTGTAATTTTATGTGATGAAAATTACATTTTTACTAAAATTCTTAAATATCAGAACCTTTATAAACACCAAAGACTTAACTATCCGATGACTTCCTAGTACAATTTTCCGAATATGGTAGAAAAGCCCTCTGTCATTTCAAAAAGGTGAGATCTAGTAAAAATATACAGTAAGATGGATACCTTACCTATACAGGGTACAAGGCTAATGATAGAGATTGATATATTCCTATTCATTCCGGGTGAAATAGTATGGTAAAGGGGTCAGGTTCAAAGCCCTGCTACCAGAAATGGCTGGTATGTTGTGCGCACCCCAGAGACCGAATGCTCCTCGATAAGTGTGTTCAAGTGTATTTTAAGGATGATAAATGGATTACTCAAAACCACCAATTAACAAAATTATTACTAGAATTAATGATGCTGCAGTCAATAGCGAAGCATTAGTATTAACCGCTGAAGAGGTGAAAATTCTTTCAAGAAGAATTGGGGACAAATACTTTATACCTGTACTTACCAATGAGCAGGTTTTGCAAATGGCAAAGGAAGGTAAACTTAGTCAGAATATAGAATTGAGGAAAATTAATAAGCCTTTACCTAGCACAATCCTTTAAAATTAATCTAGAGAAGAAAAGAATGGTGGACAAAACTGAAAGAAGCAATCCTAAATCACGCTAGCTTGAATATATTCAATTATTATTTAGGCAAGTCTATTAGATTATTGATTAATCATACCAAATATAAATCTTACAAATAACAAAAAAGCACACTGACTCTTCGAACTTTCAGTGTGCTTACAAGACACATACTTGCACAGTTATTATTAGCATAAAAGCTAGCTCTTTCAACCCATTTATAATACGTAGCGACTATCAATTTTCATCTGTCCATGTAAGTTTATTTTTAGGACTTACCTTAGAAATGAAAACTTTAATTTTATACATTATCTAAATCCAGTATAGGCTTCCATTGCTCAATCAGCGCAGAGTTATCATCATGCATTGGGTGAAAATTCGGTTTAAAAAACTCCAGATAATCTGGTAGCGCCTTTCTAAAATATCCAGCCTTCTTGCCAACACCAAACATCCACCATAGTCCTTTCATAGTGGCATTAAGATTCCAGATGGATTTATCCGCCCATAAAAAACTAGCCTGTCCGTATAATACCGTGCCACTAATAAGACCTGTTGCCAACAATACGCCATACACGCGACGCCAATAACCACCATCAATTAATTGATAAACATCATAGGCAACAGCCTTGTGCTCAAGCTCTTCAAGTGCATGCCAAATCATCACCCTTTTCATGGTCGAATCAATTTGTTCAATGATTTCGGGGTGGGACAGCAATAATTTGCCAAACAACGCCGTAAAATGCTCCGTCGCGCCCGTCACCGCCATGCGATTTTGTTCAGACAGCTGATCGACAAATTTAAGGCATTGCATCATCAATTTTTCTAATTGCTGAACAGGTAGCCCCCTTTCTTCCAACATACGATTAAAGGATTGATGTATTTTGGCGTGATGGGCCTCTTGCCCAATAAATCCTGAAATATCCTTATTTAATTGAGCTTGCTGTTGCACTTGATGACGTACCGAACGCACACTAGCAATCATGAAATATTCACCTTGCGGTAAGATACCCGAAAAAGCATTCATAAAATGCGTCAAAAAAGGATTATCTGCAAACCAATAATCAGGTGTCGACTCTCCCCATGTCGATTGGATCGTAGATGGCTTTATCTCGTAAGGTTTCTGATTTAACGTGTTTTGACGTTTTTTATTAGTAGCTGGTCTATTCATGATTACTCATCCCGACTTCAATGTATGATTACAATAACAACGCTATAACACTGTTATAGACAATGTCAATGCTTTTGCATTAAAATGGAAAAATTGCAAAATTAATTCGTGATTCGCATGGCCTCAACCACACAGAACATTAAATCCACCTCAACTAAATCGCCCGCCGAGCTTAAAAAAAACATAGTAAATGTTGCACGACATATGGTAAAAAACTCGGGAATGAGTACTCTAAATTTGCGTATGGTGGCAGAATTATCAGGAACATCAACTCAAGCCATCTACACCCTACTGGGTGGAAAATCAGGTTTAATTCAGGCCATGTACCAGCACTGGATTACAGAACTGGAGCAACGATTATTAGAAGCAAAACTTCATTCCTCAACCATTGAATTGATCACTCAAACCGCACATATTTATCGGGAGCAAGCTTTATCCAATCCGGAGTTATTTTTATTTGGTTGTTCACCTGCCGCCAATGAAGCCAACCTGTTAGAAATGATGGCTTCTTCCAATGCATTCTCGCTATTTTCAGGATTAATAGCATCAGGTGTTGATACTGGCTTATTTCATGCGATTGATAATATTGAAGCCTGCGCTCAGGCTTTATGGGCATCCATACATGGTACAGTATTGTTTGAACTATGCTATCCGACTACCGTCAACCTAGTTGAACTGAATCTACCTATTCTGATACGCGGTCTTTATAAGGAACCACCTCAACAGGAGGTTTAAACCTTAAATCAGAAAAAAATACCTCATCAGCGATGTGTTGGGGTATTTGGCAAAAAGAGATGCTAAACCATTGTCTTCGCAACACCTAGATGTTGCTCTGATTTGGATTCTTCTGTGTAAAACTCCTCAACAATATCCAAACCCTCTTCTCCTACCACTTTAAAAATGTTGTTCAATCCTATTTTTCCAAGTCACTGACAGGTTTCCCCATTGCCTGTGCAGAGTGATTGTCCTCTTAAGATGCTCTAAGACGGCGTTTTTTTAAGATCTCAAAACCTTTATCTTTTAAATCTAATAAAAAAGATTTTAACCCGCTTTCGTTAGGACGTGGTTTTTCACCACGACCAATACGTGACATTTGACGTGTATACCATGTGACTTCCAGGACCCCCAAACTATCAATAAATTTAATGCCTGTTGTTAAAGGTTTTACCTGATATTGAGTTTCCAGTCCGTTTAATAATCTCTGTCCAGCTAAAGGTTCTATTATAAAAATTCGGCCTAAACCAATTAAATCTAGCTGCTCTGCCTTCAAAGTGTCTTCCATACCAGTGAAGCTCCTAAATCCCCCTGTTACCATCAGCTTAACTTGACTATTCATACGGACTTTCTTCGCAAATTCCAAGAAGTATGCTTCTCGAGCTATAGTGGATGCTTTAGGATTACCAAGTTGCATTACAGGTTTTTCGTAAGTTCCACCTGAAATTTCAATTAAATCAATACCTACTTTTTCCAGAGTAAGAATAGTTTCTAATGATTCTTCTTCTGTAAATCCTCCCCGTTGAAAATCAGCAGAATTAATCTTTATTGCAACAGGAAAATCTGTTCCTACACGACTGCGAATTGCGTTATAAACTTCCAATACGAATCTGCGTCGCTTTTCATTAGTTCCACCCCATTCATCTGTACGTCGATTATGATGTGGAGAAAGAAATTGACTAATTAAATAACCATGTGCACCATGTAATTGAATTCCATCAAATCCTGCTTTTTTTGCAATTTCTGCTGTATTTGCATAACGCTGAATTAAATCTAATATTTCATTTGTCGTCAGCTCCCGTGGTGTCGCAAAAAAAGGAGCCATTTTTTTATTGAAAGGCACTGCAGACGGCGAAACTGTCTCTTTATTTAATCCTTTAATGGCTTGTTTCCCTGGATGATTGATTTGCATCCAAACTTGGCTTCCTCCCGACTTAGCAACAGTCACCCATCGCTGTATTAATTCTATATGTTTTTCATCTTCAATAACTACATTACCAGGCTCTCCTATCGCTCGTGAATCAATCATTACATTTCCTGTAATAATTAACCCAGCACCTGAATTAGCCCATGTCTGATACAGTTGTATTAATGATTTTGATGGTCGACCATCGGGCTCAGCCAAACCTTCACTTAAAGCAGACTTTACTATGCGGTTGTTTAATTTTATATGCGGCGTTATTTCTAGCGGAGTCGAGAGTTTAGGTTTTGAATTCATTTTTGATTACCACCTTAATGTTCAAATATCGATTGTTACTGGCTAAAAAATAGTTGGTTCCAAAAAGGAACCCACTCAACAACGATATCTATGGTAAAATAGATTGTCAATAATTCTTTTAACTTTAAAAAAGTTGCTTTAGAGACTAATAATTTTTGTAAAGTTAATTATTGTGTGAGGCTTTAAATGAAATGGAATGAATTATCAGGATTAGACTGTCCAATTGCGCGCAGTTTATCAATTCTTGGAGATCGTTGGACTCTCTTAATTATTCGAAATGCTTTTATGCACACCAAACGTTTTGGTGACTTCGAAAAACAATTAGGGATTACTAAACATTTATTGAGCGAACGATTAAATCGATTGGTTGATGATAAAATTTTAGAAAAAGTGCTATATCAAGAAAATCCAAAACGCTATGAATATCAGCTTACAGAACAAGGGCTAGCATTGTCTCCTGTTATTTTTGCCTTAGCCACTTGGGGAAGTCAATGGTTAAGTGACAACAATCAGTTCTAATATTTAAAACTCATTGTGATCTCCAAATGTTTTATTATGTTCACTAGGCTGTAACATGATTTTTAATATTTAATTAGCTATCTTAATAAAGCTTCTGCATGAATAAGAATTTAAAGAAAATGACTTGAGCTATATTGATCCAAAACAAAATCGAATAATTACAACTCATGGCTTCCGTTCTACATTCCCTGACTGGTCAGCTGACAAGACTGATTACCCTTGAGAGGTTTGCGAACATGCACTTGCTCATAAATTGCCAGATGAGGTTGAAGCAGCCTATCTACGTGGAGCTTATCTTGAAAAGCGGAAAAGCTTAATGGCTGACTGGGCCAACTTTTGTAATGAGTAATTTTTATTTAAAGTTTCTCATCTACCTTAGTCTCATACCACAATATCGATAAAAGGATAATCAAAAGCTAAAATAGATGTTAAGCACTTTATTTCTTATTAAATTACCACAACGTTATTTTATAATAGACTCAATCGTGCAAGAAATTCATTTTTAATTTATTATCGTTGCTGTCCAAATTTTGAAAACTAGCAATTAGTACATCAGATGCTGAGCAAGACTGATTGCTGCATATTTCCTCAAGCTAGCTGAGAAAAATACAGATTGGTTTAGTTTGTGATTTCCTTATCTACAATCAAATGTATGCTGCTTTTCATCATCAATCGCATCAAAAGCATGTACTTTCTTATTACTTTTTAAATTTAGTACACATATTTTTTCTTGTTCCCAATCATGTCCAGACCATCCGTGAAAAGTGAACCCGCATAAATATATATCATAATTTGTGTACTCTTTATTGCTTAAAAAATAGAATATTGCTATAAACCCCGTACTTAATATCGATAAATTATCTATATTCGTTAGATCTTTAGCAGCCCAGTAATAGGATTGATCTATCATTTTTACTTTTATATTTTTCTCAAAAAAGTAATTTATATATTTATCATTATTTGAATTTCTAATATATTTTTTGATTTTTATGAAAAAATTTCTATGAACAATTTTACAAGCTGGATTTATTTTATTGATCAAATCATCTTCAAATGGGAAAATAATCGTAGTATTATTCAATGTATCCATAAAATCATTGAACTCCCTATTCTTTAATCTACGCTCCATTAAATCAACAGTGTTTGCCAAAAAGAGAATATCTGTCCTGTTCCCAGTAACCTCAATTTTTTGTTTATCTGGAATATTAAACCTCACAATTATATCCTGATCATTAATCACTCCATTAATATCCGGAACATCATTAGAATTAGCAACTAATATGATTTTTTAAACTGGAAATTCATAATATAAAGTCAATAAAAGTGAAATAGTTTCCCATTATAGAAAGATAATACAACAACTAGGTTTTTGTGAGTAAATGTAACATCAGAATTTCGTTTTATCCCAATCAACAATGGCAAAAAAAGTGCAATCAAATTGGTAGATACAGTCATCCAAGCTGTTTAATGATTAAATTCTCATTCAGATTATCATTAGGTATGATCACAGGTTTTGTTCAAAGCTTGATTAAACTATCTAAACCTAGTTTAGCCAAATACATTTTTGGATTAAACTACTATCAGCAGATATAGCAAATAGCTCACCCAAAGTTAACTCAGAATAATTTACACAACTTTGCAAATCAGCTTTTTGCTCAGACATATAACTCTCCTTAGCATCTAAATCCAACATTAATGTTAAACAACTTACATGCCATCTTATATACAAGCTGATACTACATATTCACAACACTTTCATAGTGTCAGAATAAATTTACTTAGCCCTTCATTATTACTGATAAAAACTTTCTTTAACGATTCATTAAAGGCTGATTAATTAACAAGATAAATGTATTTCAACCACCTATAAAAAACCATTATTAGCTGCAAATAATGGGCTCAGTGAATAATCACTCAAGTTCTTTATTGAGAGAATACAAATCATGAATAAAATATCAACCCACAAGCTATTTTTTATGCTTACACAGAACAATATATATTTCAATACCTTAATATAGTTAAGTAAGACTAGAAATACCAATACAATATAAAGCCGACCTAACATATAAAATATTTTAATCATTAACCCCAGCACCAATTCACATACATATACCCGCAAGTAAAATAATCATCCAAGTATAATTTATTCAAAAGTTTACAGTAAAATAAATCCAGTAAATTATAAAATAAAACTTAGTAAAATAGATCTACATCCGAGTATAGGAGCCTACACCCCTCCATATAATTTAGAAATACTTAACAATAGAACAAATTATGCAATAAATGTAAACAAATATGTAAAAAGTGAGGATTATTCTCAATTAATGATATAAATGATAAGAATCAGTTTATTTCTATCCAAATATCACAAAGATAAAGATATAGTGTTCTTGAGTAAATCTATTAACTGATTTAGTAAAGAGGCAAATTTAAAAAGTAATACAAAAAGGACAGTCAAGAAAAAATAATTAGGAATACGGAGGCCAAGTATGCGGCTATTTACATTACTTCGTGCAACAATTTTAGCGCTTGGGAGTATGTATTTTATCCCAGCTTATGCAGCATCTACATTAATACCACTGACAGATGCTGAATTATCAAATGCAAGTGGTCAAGCATTGATGAGCATGTCTTATATTGCACCAACAGACTCTGTAAGCAACTCAAACTACAATGGAAACATAGGATTTTACCGGCTTGCTTTAGATGCTCAGATGGAAATCAATACCAATATTAGAAAACTCCAACTTGGCTGTGGCGGTGTCAATGGTGCTGGTGCCTGTGATATTGATATTGACTATTTAAGTCTGAGCGGAGGGACTGTGGATAGTACAAGTGCGGAACGGGCTGCATCCTCCGCTGTCATTACGAACCCTTTTTTAGAGTTTGCGATTAAAAATCCTGATTCAGCATCTACTCGCGAAATCCAAGGGTTTAGATTAAGTGCTCAATCCCTTTCTGGCCTGCTCACTTTTGGCTTGGAGAATGGAGATAAAGAAAGTGGTATTAATTCATTAAGTGGCTATTTGGTCACCAAGCCAACAACAGGAACCGTGACAACCAACCCGTATTATGGCATTACTCAAGACGGGACCAATACCGCAATTACAGGGCAAGCGACGGTTCTCGGTCAGGGTGCAACACTCCCTTTTTCTTCTACAGCTTACAATTTAAATTTAGGTGCTGGAACAGGAACACTCTCTATGGCGCAACAAGTGATTACAGGTAAACGGATCACTATGGCCAACCTAAATGCAACAGCAAAGGTTAATGGGTTATCAATTACAGGGACATTAGATGCGACCGCCTCTCTTCTAGGTGCCCCACTTCCAATTTCTGGAAATGTAACAGGAACGGTCAACAATCTAGATGTAAATGTAGCAATTAACCAAAGTCTAGGTTATTTTCACGCAGCTCAGTTAGATGGTTCTGCGGGATATTTATCTGTTCAAGGTGCAAATATCCTTTGGCCTGAGGCTGCATCAGTTGCACAAACTGGTTGGTGGTTAGAATTGACCAACCCAATTGACATTGGGCAAATTACCCCAACAGGCAATGTTGATGTTGCATTATCAACCATTACTGATGCTTTAGGACAAGTGAGCTCATATTTGAATACTCCTGGAAATGCTGTAGATTGTGGCTTTTTAGGATTAAATTGCGTAGCGTTAGGGAATCTTCCTGTTGGAACAGTAGATTTAACCGGAAAAACACCAGCATCTATGACATTGACAAATATCGTATTACAAAAACAAAGCTTTTCTTCTAACTGCTATGGCTCATTAAAGTTCTGTTAATTTGTCTAGGTTCTGTATCTGTACTTATCACTATCAACATTGATTATATTTATACTATACATTATGATTATCCCACCTAGATATGGCACTGATATTAAAACCATTTACCCCCAACTCATCATATAGCACTTTAATATTACTAGTCAGACCATTATCATTAATTCACAACACTCTTAAAAAGTATTTTATCTAATTGCACGGGCATCAGCAGTTGGATAAATTTAAAACTAAAAGACATTTAAAATAAATGTCAATATTATCAAAAATCAAACTAAATTATATCCTCATATATCAAATAAAACTTTCCTCATATAACTCTTTAATAATATAATCTAAGAACAACCTAACTTTTAGAGGGGTATGTGAATTCTTCCCCCATATCATCTTTATTGAAGATATATCACATCGGCTACAAGGGAGTAATTCAACTAAATTTCCATTTTCTAAATAAGGGTGGACAAGCCAAGATGGAAGCCACCCCACTCCATTATTATCAATCAATAGATCCAATATACTCTGCATATCATCCATTAATATACCTGCATTAGGTAGATATTCATGAGACTTATTATTATTTTTAAACCGCCACCTTAATGGGGCACCTGACTGTATATAGTTAATTATTTTATGCTTAGAAAGATCATCTATAGATTTAACTTCCTTATTTCTCTTTAAATATTCTGGCGAAGCACATAGTAACATTGAATAATTTTCTATCCCTCTACACATTAAATTACTACTATCATTTAACTCTTCTGTAGAAATTGAAATGTCATATTCACTAAAAGCTAGATCAACTACTCCATCCTTAAAATAAATCTCAATTTTTATTTTTGGAAATTCATCTATAAATTTTTTTATAATTGGAATAACTCTATATCGACCATAAATTATAGGTAAGGAAATTTTCAGAGTACCATCTAGCACATTTTTGCTTTCATTTAACAATAGTTCTGCATTATTCATCTCATTTATTGCTCTTTTACAATATTTAAAAAAAACCTCCCCTTCTGTCGTTAACTTCAAATATCTAGTTGTTCTACGGAATAACATAATATTTAGTTGTTTTTCTAATCGGGATATTATTTTACTAATAGATGATCTTGTTAAATTTAATTTTCTAGCGGCAATTGTAAAACTTTTAGCCTCAGCCACTACCACAAATGTTAATAGGTTACGCATCTCATTACTAACGATAACATTCATATATAAATAGTAAACAATTAAAAATCTTTTAATACTATACTTAACAACATCTTGCTTTTGTCAAGAACTACTTAATATTAATATGTTTAAAATTTTATTTTTTACATTAAAAATCAATAATATAAAACAAAATCACCAGTATATGTTTCATTAAAAGAAATTATTATGTGAATAAACATCACCAATTTCATTGTGTTGGTTATGTTATTTTTATTAACTCATTTATTAATTATATTTAGAAGGCTTATGTATATGAAAAAACTTGCTTTGATCGCTGCTCTTTCAGTGGTAGGGATTGCGAATGCTCAAGCTGCTGATGGTACAATTACAATTAATGGTTTAGTTACAGACAAAACTTGTGACATCGTTACCCCTGCAGGTAAAGACTTCACAGTTACTCTTCCAACTGTTTCTAAACAAACTTTAGCTGCAGCTGGGGATACAGCTGGCCGTACTCCTTTCCAAATCAACTTAGCTAACTGTTCTGAAGGTAAAGTAGCGACTTTCTTCGAACCAGGTGCAACTGTTGACTTTAATACTGGTCGTTTACTTAACCAAGACGCTACTGGTGCTCAAAACGTTAACGTTCAACTTTTAGGGGATAATAACAATTTCATCCCAGTACTTGCTGCGGGTGCAAATGGTGCTCAAGCTAACTCTCAATGGGTTGACGTAGCTGAAGGCGCAAGTGCTGACCTTAACTACTATGCTGAATACTATGCAACTGGCGCTTCTACTGCTGGTAAAGTAAATACTTCTGTTCAATACACAATTATCTATCAATAATTGATGGATGAGAGGGTTTCTATGTCCGCATGGAATCCCTGTCTTTTTGTGTACTGCTTTCCCGAATCTTTCTTGGTTGAGAATTCTGAAATGAAATTGAACAGTTATAATTTTTTGTTAAGTTTGGCATTTGCTTCAGCGATTGTCGCACCTGCTACTCAAGCAGAAATTGTAATTCATGGTACTCGTGTAATTTATCCTTCGGATGCTAGAGAAGTTACGCTACAAGTTAGTAATAACGGTTCAAAGCCAGCACTTGTCCAAGCATGGCTTGATGAAGGCGACACAAAAAGTACTCCGGATCAGTCTAAAGTACCTTTTATGATTGCACCTCCTATTTCTCGTGTTGAAGCTACAAAAAGTCAGACCCTTCGTATTACTGCTTTACCAACTGCTTCTCAGCTAAATCAAAAGCAAGAAACAGTTTTGTGGTTAAATGTTTTGGATATTCCTCCAAGACCAACTTCAAAAAGTGAAGATACGACACC
>NZ_JAVQNR010000002.1:0-14102 GCF_031799005.1 Acinetobacter sp. V102_4
AGTTGGTGCAGTTGGTGCAGTTGGTGCAGTTGGTGCAGTTGGTGCAGTTGGTGCAGTATTAGACGACTTTAGAAGTATTTTAGGAAATACTTTTGATTTTAAAGATGTTTCTGGTAATCCTTGCTGTTCTGGACGAGTCGCCTTTATCTCTGGATGTGTTAATATTTTAGACGTTGCAACAGTTCGTTCCACCCTTTTACTCGGAACAATCATTGGTCGACCATCAGGACCAATAATCGTATAAAAACCATCCGCGTAAATAGCAGAGTTACTTGCTATTGCAACAAAAAAAATCGCAATAGCAAATCTAGGTCGAGACATCCGTTCGCAATTTAATTTTACCATTTTGTTCTATAATTTAACCCGAGTACTGTAACTTTGGTATTGGTTTTAACATCCAAACCGGCATAAGGGTTTAACAGGATATTATCAACTCCTGTTTTATTAGATAAGGTACTAGTTCCTGCTGGAATATTATCGCGGCTACGTAAGAAACCAACTGAAAGATCCAAATCTGTATCTGCGTCAAATCGATATCCAATACCCAAACCAAATAATTGCGCATTATTAATTGGAATCATAGTATTACGCTTATCATTTGGAATAGCACTAGCACGAGGCTCATAACCAGCACGTAACTTCAAACGATCTGTTGCTGAATACTCCAAACCAATACCCCAGCTCCATGGTGAGGTAAACTTTAAAGGTAAGGCTAGTGAAGCATCTGTCACATCATTTGATAAAAGTTTAGCAACTTTGAGTAAGGTAATCTGTCTATCAAATTCAAATTTAAACTTATCCCATGCTGAATAGTCTGTCCAACCAACATCAAAGTTAACTTGCAAATCAGGGAATATTTTATATTTAATCCCTGCTTGGAAATGTGCTGGATATTCCAGATCCATTGCGGCTAGTCCAGACTCAGAGCTCGGTACATTTCCTGGTAAACCGAGAATTCGAGCCAAGACCTGACCTGTAGCTGAGGAGTTTAAGCCTTTAATTAATTCTTGAGGAGCCTTAGCATTATTAATTAGGTATTTCCCTTTCATACGCATTTTAGCTGCACTTTGGTAAACCATACCAAAGCCAAAATCGTCCGTTGGTTCCCACATTAAGCCCAAGTTATAGCTTGGGCTTAAAGACTGCTCCATAGAAACTTGTAGTGATCCCATTTTCTTAAAAGGGTCCATCCCTTCTTGAGTATTACATAAGCCAAATAACAATAGATTAGTAATCATATCGTTATTATCTTTAAAAGGTCCACATACTACGTCATCAACCATACGCAACACCCCAATCATATCATTGGGAAATCGCAAATCGGTTTTCATAGCAAGAGCGTTATAAGACATACCAACAGAGGCACCGATCGATAAATGATCATTTACTTGATAACCAAAAGATGGAGACAAGTAAGTAATCCGCTCAACAGCCACCTGCTGCCCCATAAAGTTTCCAGCGTTACCATTTTCAGCGCCAAAACCCGCAATTAAAGGTGCATAAATTGCAGTAGCATAGGTCACCTTCGAACCTGGAGGCTTATAGGCAATCCCTGCTGTAGGAGCAGCTAGTGGATAACCAGCTCCTAGATCAACCATTTTTTTAAGAATCGGTATATATAAACTGGCGTATTCAACATCGCCACGTACAGGGCCCTTAAAATCGGTACAGATATTGGCTGTCACTTCAGGACCATCATTACAAACAAGAGGGTCATCTGAATAACCAAACACGTTATAGCCAGGAGGTGCTGAATACTCTCGCTGAATATCAAAGTTCGCTAAAATTCCTTGCACATCTGTCTGCAACCCATCAATTTTTGCTAAAGCCGCTGGGTTAAAGTGAACTGCACTAATACCAGGTGGATCTGCAGTTACAGCATTCCCCATCGATAGTGAACGAATATCAACAGCTAGGTTTTGTCCTAATTGAGCATTGGCAAAGCTAGAAAAACCGGAGATAACAATTGCCGCCGTTAAAGGACATAATTTAGGATATTTCACCTGCATATCTCCTTATTTAGATTTTTTGCCAAAACCTATGAAATCTAGCGGGAAAGACAGACCAAGCGAAACATCTGGTGCATCTTCGGTTAAACCAATACCCACCGTACCATTAACAATTGTTTCAGGTGAAACACGTACACCTAAAGCAAAAGACAACATTGCACTACTCTGGTCTGGCGACTGATATGATTCACCATTATTAAACTGGAACTCAGCATCCATGTTAAAGCTTTGTTGATATGACATGGTTAATGACACGTCATAGTTAAATGAATAGGCAAAACCGAAAGAGAAACCACCGCTAATACCAGGGTCAAAACTCTCTAGATAACGAGGGCCATTAGCCCCGCCGCCACGTGCCTGATTTAAACCCGTTTCTTTAAATCCATAATTGGCAGATGCCGAGGCAAATAAAACCACTGGATCGATATATTTACGGGTACTTGCTCCTACCCCAACAGAGTAATAACCCTTACCAGTTGAAAGCTCATCTAAACCGATTTCGTAAGGACTATCCCCAGTTTTTGTTGATACGTTACCGAATAACACCAATGGCAGACGACCTTGCTTTAAAGGGAAAGGTTCCCAACGTGCTCCAAAGGAAATATCACCTAAACCAGCAGCAGTTGTATCTCGGACAATTTCAGACTTTGCCACAAAAGGAACAGTTGCTGAAAAAGTTAAGTTATCTAATAAACCATACTGAACAGTAAAACTATTCGTTAAAGTATGGTTTGCATCTTCTTCAATCCGTAAACGGTTGAGTTGAGATGAGTCATCTGCTAAAGCTAAATCAACTCTAGTATCACGATAATAGGTATAATCAAGATCATAATATGCAGAAACCACACCTCGTTTAATCAAAGAATATTGACGTTCATTTGAAGTAAACACTTCTTGCAAATTTGTTTCTTGAGTCGCATCACCTTCTTTTTTCTGTAAAGCAGTCGCGGCTTGATTAGCTCCAGTATTTTCGGGTACAACAGGCGCAGATTCAGGATTTGCAACTTCGGTAGTCGGTGCCGAACTTGCTTCTTGAGTTGAACCTGTCGCTGGTGTTACTTCTGATGTTGTACTCGCTTCAGAAACAACTGCAATATTTGCAGCTGTTTGTGCTTCTGTTTGTGTAACCTGGTCTGCTGCATAGAGGGTGCTTGTAATGGCGCTCATACTTAATGCCAACACACTCATATTCATCCATCGATTATTCATATTTCTTCCCACCCAATGTATTTATTTTACTTAGTTCATATTTGATTATTTACGCTTATAGTAAAGACGCATATAGGTTTCTATCGGCTGATTATAGGTTGCAGAATTTGGGTCTTTATCTAGCACCCGTCTCATGGTAGAAGCTTTATTTGCTAAACGGTCATAATTAAATGTTGGATATTGCACATCCACAAAGGCATAACGGTTAACAGTTGCATCTTCCACATGGCGCATATCTGAATCTTTTAGGGCCAATAAGTCTTTACGTTGAGATTCAGGAACAGAAACAACAAATAATGTATTATTATCCCAAACCTCTTTAAAGCGATTTTCATCAAAGCTGATATTCCCTAATGCAGGGTCAGCAACATAGACTCGTCCATCTTTATAAGCTTTATATACGACAAAATGCTTAAAACCAGCATAAGAAATTGGAACAATCGCGGGCTGTCCAAGATTGACTAAATCTGAAAACTCGCCACGATATCCCCCACTATCCAAACCAATAGCAGTTACAAAGCGCTTCATATCAAGTAGTGAGAAGCTTCGGCGTTCAATAATCCGCTGATATTCACCATACTGTAACAAGCCGCTCATAGTCTGCTGTTCAGTCAAACTAGTACCTACATAACCATTTAGAAGTGTAGTAAGAGCGGCTGAACCACAGCTATAATCATATGCCTGCCGAACGATGCCGCGAAACTGGTCTTCTACAGCAGGTTTAATCCTAACTGGTTCAATATGATTACGGCGAAAAGATAAATTACGTGAATCGGCAGTCTCTGTGTAATAAACAGTTCCTGGTGGTTTTTTTTCTATTTCGAAGGCTTCTGTCGCAAAGTAATATATCAATGCTGAGCCCAAAGCAATCTCTAACATAAGCACTTGTTCTAAATGGCGGCACAACTGGCCTTATTCATTTTATTCTTAGAGCAATAGCTCTACATCCCTGTGTGTTGAAGATACCTTTTTTTTTTGTAAAAAACAGCTTTTTTTTAATCTTTTTGATGAATGTATAGTTCTACTTTAATTAAAGTGTTAATTAACTCTCATTTTTAAATATCAGTAGTTTTAATATATTTATTATTTATATAATAATTTTATATTAAACAAATATATAAAATAATTTTCATTCAATAAAAAAGCGCGTATTAAACGCGCTTTTTTATTTTAAACATTTAAATTAGTGGCCTGAGATTGTAATTGTAGAAGTACCTACATTTAAACCTTGAATTTCAACATCACCAATTGAAGCAGCAGTATTAGAACCTAAATGTACACCTTGTACATAAACATTCATACCTTGTGCGCTATTATTTTGGATTTTCAAGCCAGTTGGTACAACTGAAATATTCGCATTTACGTCTAAATCACCAGTTGTATTCCCAGCACCACGAACCATAACTTTATCGAGAACGATTTGACCGCCACCTGCAGCGTCGTTAATACCAAAGTTAGATAATGTTAAACCACCTTGTAAGCTTGAGTTTACTTTGATCATTGCGCCTTGTGGAGTCGAACCTAACTGAACATTTGCCGAAATCGCGCCTAGAGACAGGTCTAAACCAGAGATGATTTCAGTTGGAGCAGTTTCAGTAATACCACGTACCGCAGTAGTTGTATTTAATGTGCCTGAAGTACCTACACCAATAGAACCAACACTTACATCAACTGCACCAACATTTGCAGCAACGTTTAAAAACGCGCCATTTGTACCTGAAGCACCAACGCTGTCAATTTTAAGATCTAACAAGTTTGCTGTTGGATCAGCCTGTCTAACAGTTACTCCGCTTATGACAATCGCACCAGCAGTTGCTGCAGCACCCGTAATACCTGTAGCAGGATCTAAACCATCATTATCATGAACAATTAATTTATCGACAGAGATAACGCCAGAACCTAAAGCGATACCGATGTTAATACCATCTTGACCTGTAGCAGCGCTTAGTGCAGCATCGTCCATTGACTGCATTGCCATTGCATTTGCACTGATAGCTAAAGAAGAAACTAAAGCAAGTTTAGTGAACATTTTCATTGAGCACTCTCCCAAGAGCATTTATTTTTTGACTTTAACCACTCTCATTGTCTCAAGTTGCATTTTTCTTTATATAGCAACCGAAACTTCCAATCCTTGAGTAGTTTTGCTTAGCAATTACTAAATTACATCTACGTTACTTTTTGTTCAACTAGTGTTGTGCATTTTTTGCCAACTACCCGACAAACGGTACGCTCAATTTATTCCACTTTTAACTTCCAAATATCCCCCCAATCCCATACTAAAATTCGACTATTTTATCAGCAAAAAACACCTCCCCTATAAATCTTCTCCCTGACGATCCACAAGTTGTAGTAAACTAATATTTCCCTCATTAACTATTCTCTTATTCAAAAATGTCTCAGTTAAAGAAAAAAATCTCATTAAATGGTAAAAGTGCTGCCGAGATTTTAAAAAATTTACAAGGATTAACTGGGCTCATTTATTTAAATGACAATAACAATCCTATTATTGGCTTTCTTCCTCAACAATACATTCTTATTCAAAATAAAAATGATTTAGTTTTTCAGCGTCAAAACTTTAATGAATATAAGAATATATCAAAATCGAATCATTTATTAGATTTTATTCAACTTAAAGAAAATAATTTAAAAGAAAATAAAGATAATAAATCGATAACAAGTTTTAACGGTGGCTATATTGGTTTTATTAGTTATGATTTTGCTGCACATCAATTTATTAACGGTCAGAATCATATACAGCCATCTTTATTTTTAGGCCAATATCGTTCTTTTTTAAAATATATAGATAATGACTGGTATTTTTTTAGCGATGAAGAAAATGCTCTTGATCTCTTCACATATATTGAAAAAGAATTAGAGACTCCTATTGTCAATAATTCTAAAAATACATTTAAATTAAAGAATGCTATTCAGCCAAGATGGTCTAAAGAACAATATTTTGAGGCCTTTTATAAAATACAAGAATATATTAAAGCGGGTGATTGTTATCAAATTAACTTAACCCAAGAATTTAAAGCTAATTTTATAGGATCGTTATTAAATAAAGCAGAAGATTTATGGAATCTTACTAATGCACCATATGCAGGTTATTTAAAATTAGATCAATTTGAGTTATTAAGTTGTTCCCCTGAGCTTTTCATTGAGTTCAATCAAAATAAACAAATTAAGACCAGACCGATTAAGGGAACTATGCCTCGATATGAGAATATCGAAAAAGATTTTATTTCTAAACAAACTTTAAAAAACTCGCAAAAAGATCAGGCAGAGAATGTCATGATTGTTGATTTATTACGTAATGATTTGAGCATTTATGCCAATACAGGGTCGGTAAAAACAACACAATTATTCGAAATCGAGAGTTTTAATCAAGTCCATCATATGGTCAGTGAGATTGTTGCGACTCTTAAAAATGATATCAACCCTATGCAAATGTTGCTCTCTGCTTTACCGGGAGGATCAATTACAGGGGCACCAAAAATTCGGGCAATGCAAATTATTGAAGAATTAGAAGAAGAAGCAAGAGGTGCATATTGCGGGACATTAGGTTACTTCAATTTTGATGGAACGGGTCGCTGGAATATTCTTATCCGCAGCTTTCAACAATATAAAAATCAGCTCTCTTTATGGGCCGGCGGTGGTATTACGATTGCCTCAAATGCAGAAGCAGAATATCAAGAAAGCCTTGATAAAATTTCTGCTATGCTGAACTTGATGAACAGCACAGCAGATTAAAACTTAAAGAATCTCTTGTTTTAACGTTTGCACTAAACGCATATTCTGCTCATCAGTACCCACTGTAATACGCAAAAATTGATTAATACGAGGCTTATTGAAATAACGCACAATAATACCTTGTTCACGTAATTGCTGTGCGAGTTGACCCGCATCATGGACTGAGTGTGAAGCAAAAATAAAGTTCGCTTTAGAAGGTAAAACTTTAAAGCCCAAAGCAGTTAGGTCATCTACTAGCTTTTCACGACTAGAAATAACTCTCTGAAGTTGTTCTTCAAAATAAGCCTGATCTTCAAAAGAAGCTACCGCGGCTGCAATTGCAAAACGGTCAATAGGATATGAATTAAAACTATTTTTGACAGCTTCAAGCGCTGCAATTAAATGTGGCTGAGCGATTGCAAAACCAACGCGCAAACCAGCTAATGAACGAGACTTCGAAGTTGTTTGACAAACAACCAAATTCTCATAGCGATTTACAAGACCAACTGCGGATTCTGCCCCAAAATCAACATAAGCCTCATCGATCACCACCACCCGATCTGGATTTGATTTTAAGATTTGCTCGATCTCAGGCAAACCGATTGCAATACTGGTTGGTGCATTAGGGTTTGTAATAACAATCCCGCCATTTGGTTGTATATAGTCCTTAGCTTCTATCTCGAAATTCTCATTAAGTGGAATTTCTTTAGTTTTTGTTCCAAAGAACTGACTATAAACTGGATAAAAACTATAAGTAATATCTGGATAAAGAATCGGTTCATCTTGAAGGAAAAATGCTTTAAAAATATGAGCAAGCACTTCGTCTGAGCCGTTACCCACAAAAACTTGAGAAATCTCAATATTCTGTTGCTTAGCAATTGCTTGCTTTAAAGCTGTAGCATCTGGGTCTGGATATAAACGCAATGCATCAGCTTGCTGAGTTAAAACAGCTTGAACTGCTTCAACTACTTTTGGTGATGGCGGATATGGATTTTCATTCGTATTAAGTTTCAATAAATTCTGAATTTTAGGCTGTTCACCAGGAACATAAGGCTCTAATTCACGAACTTCTGGACTCCAAAAGCGCATTTGTGCTGTAGATAAAGTCATGGTCTTATCTCAAAAAAGGGCTGAAAATCAGCCCTGAGTAATAATTAAAAAACTACAAGGTTTATAAGCTTATTGATAACGATAGCGTGCTGAGCGTGCATGAGCATCTAAGTTCTCTTGGACAGCTAATATGTCTGCTGTTTTAGCTAAGGTTTTAACCCCATCTTTCGAGCACATAATTAGGCTCGAACGTTTTTGAAAATCATAAACGCCTAATGGAGAAGAAAAACGAGCAGTTCCAGATGTCGGTAATACATGATTTGGGCCCGCACAATAGTCACCGATTGCTTCAGGTGTATAACGCCCCATGAAAATTGCTCCAGCATGACGAATATCTTCGCTCATCGCTTCGGCACCATCTAAGCACAGCTCCAAATGCTCTGGTGCAACCTGATTAATCAACTCAATTGCTTCTGCACGGTCTTTGACTAATACTAAAGCACCACGGTTTTCAATTGAAGTTCGTGCAATATCTGCCTTTGGCAATTCATTTAAATGCTTTTCAATTGCCAACTCGACTGCATTGAGCAAAGCTTCATCTGGAGTTATAAAAATAGCTTGAGCCACAGTGTCATGTTCAGCTTGTGATAAAACATCCATAGCCAACCAATCTGCATTATTCTCACCTTCTGCATATACTAAAATTTCAGAAGGTCCAGCAATCATATCGATGCCGACTTGACCAAATACAGCACGTTTAGCAGCGGCTACAAAACGATTCCCTGGACCAGTAATTTTATCTACAGGTGGAATTGTCTGAGTACCATAAGCCAAAGCTGCTACAGCTTGCGCCCCACCAATGGTAAATACTCGGCTAACTCCCGCAAGATAAGCTGCGGCAAGAACCAATGGATTTAACTCACCATTCGGTGCTGGAACAACCATAATAATTTCAGGTACACCCGCAACATGAGCAGGTACAGCGTTCATTAGAACTGAAGATGGATAAGAGGCCAAACCACCAGGCACATAAATACCGACACGGTCTAAAGGCGTAACTTTTTGCCCTAATGTATTGCCCAAGTCATCTATATAAGTCCAGCTATCTTGTTTCTGAGCTTCATGAAATGTACGAATACGCTTTGCGGCTAACTCTAGAGCATCACGAATTTCTGGGCTTAAATTATCAAAAGCAGTTTTAAGTTGTTCTTGAGATAATTCTAAATCTGAAAATTGATGCGCAGGATGTCGATCGAACTGTTGAGTAAGCTTTAAAACATGATCATCACCATGCTGACGAACATCAGCAATAATTTGATCTACTGTTTGCACTAAATTAAGATCATTCACGGTTTCAAATGCTAAAAGCTCAGCAAAAACCTGTTTGAAGTTCTGATCTTGAGTCGATAAACGTCGCATCAATTTACCCACAAGGCGAAAAAGAAAAAGTAAGTTTACTCTTTTTCTAAGCGCTTGTGGGCATCATCTGGCTTAACTATCGCAAAAGCATGATGGGAAATTGCTTTTAACGTGATTGAACAGCTTGCTCAAGCTGTGAAATGATTGGATTTAACAAAGTTTGTTTACGTTTAAAACTGGCTTTATTTACAATTAATCGAGAAGATACTTTGCAAATCTCTTCTAATGGCTCAAGACCATTCGCTCTTAAAGTATTACCAGTATCAACCACATCTACAATGTAATCGCCTAAACCAACCAAAGGTGCCAGCTCCATAGAACCATAGAGCTTAATAACATCAACCTGCTCACCTAAGCTTGCATAATATTGACGTGTAAGATTGACATATTTCGTGGCAATTTTTAAACGACCCTTTGGATGCTCCATGCCTACTTTACCAGCAGTCATTAACTTACATTTAGCAATTTTCAGGTCAAGCAACTCATATACATGCTGAGCGCCATGCTCCATCAATACATCTTTACCTGCTACACCTATATCTGCTGCACCATTTTCTACATAGGTTGGTACATCAGACGCACGTAAAATCAAAATACGTACTTGTTTATGCGTAGTAGGGAAAATGAGCTTACGAGACTTTTCCGGATCTTCGAGCAAATTAATACCCGCTGTAGCCAATAAAGGTAACGTCTCTTTTAAGATACGCCCTTTACTTAATGCCAAGGTCAAACCATGATCAAAATTACCCATCACATCAAAATTAGGATCATCGTTTCTTACATCATTCATTAACTTACTCGCTTAATTTTGGCACCTAAACCTTGAAGCTTCTCTTCGACATGTTCATAACCACGGTCAATATGGTAGATACGATCAATTAAGGTATCACCCTCTGCAACTAAAGCAGCCAGAACTAAAGAGAATGAAGCACGTAAATCTGTTGCCATAACAGGTGCTGCCTGTAAGGTTTCAACTCCGGTTACAACAGCATCGTGACCTTCCACCTGAATATTAGCGCCCATTCGTGACAATTCAGGAACATGCATAAAACGATTTTCAAAGATCGTTTCAGAGATTGTTGCGAATCCACGGCCAATAACATTTACAGCCATCAGTTGTGCTTGCATATCAGTTGGAAACTCTGGATGTGGCAAAGTTCTAAAACTTACAGCTTTAGGACGTTTACCCATCATATCAAGTTCAATCCAGTCATCACCACGAGTGACTTCAGCACCCATCTCTTCAAACTTATCCAAAACAGACTCAAGCAATGCTGGATCTGTATGAGTTGTTTTTATACGTCCACCCGTAATTGCAGCAGCTGCTAAATACGAACCTGTTTCAATACGATCAGCAACAACAGCATATTCACAGCCATGCAAACTTTCTACGCCAGTTACAACAAGAGTATCTGTATCAAGACCTTCAATCTTGGCGCCCATTTTAATTAACATTTGAGCAAGGTCAGTGATTTCAGGTTCACGTGCTGCATTACGAATAGTCGTAACACCGTCTGCCAATGCTGCTGCCATTAAGATGTTTTCGGTACCGCCAACAGTAACCATATCAAAAACAACTTCACCACCTTTTAAGCGACCATCAACTGAAGCATGGACATAACCATTTTCAACTTCAATATGCGCACCTAAAGCTTCTAAAGCTTTTAAATGTTGGTCCACAGGTCTTGAACCAATCGCACAACCACCTGGTAAAGAAACTTTAGCATTACCATAACGTGCTAATAATGGTCCTAAAACCAAAATTGAGGCACGCATTGTTTTTACTAGTTCGTAAGGTGCAAACTGATTATCTAAAGTAGAGGTATCTGCTTTTACTGTGTCATTTTCATAGCCAATCGTTACCCCTAATCCACCAATTAGCTTTACCAACGTATTAACATCTTTAAGATTTGGAACATTGGTTATTGTAATTGGAGAGTCTGCAAGAATAGTTGCAGCAAGTAAGGGTAAAGCCGCATTTTTAGCACCAGAAATGCGCACTTCACCTTCGAGCTTAACACCACCCGTAATTAAAAATTTATCCATTAATATTTAAGCTCCGAAAAGGCTTGCTTTACGCCATTCATCTTTGGTCATTGCACGAATTGTTACCGCGTGAACTTCCCCACTTGCAATATAAGTATTTAATGGTGCATAAACTAGTTGTTGACGAGCCACTGTACGCTTACCTTCAAATTGATCATCCACTATACGGAGGTCAAATTTTCCGGCCTGTCCGCTCACCGCCACTTCCGCTACAGGGAAAGCTTCTTTTAAAATTTGAGTGAGCTGTTCACTATTCATTGCAAAGACCTCTGACACAACCTAAGGGGTAAAACGGAGTATTTTACTATAACTTTTTCCAAGAATTCAGTACGTGTTTATATTTTATCAATAAAAAAGAGGCTATCTTTCAAGCCTCTCTTAACTTCAAAAAACTTATTAAATAGAAACAGTAACTTGCGAATAAGTACATTGCATTTTTCGATATCTTAATAATTGTCTTTTTAATTTTTCAGTCAATTTTTTAATTGAAGTATACATATCATCAGCAGTTGCCTGAGCAAACAACTCAATCCCCGGCAATCTTACAATAGCCTCTGCAACATGATTTGAACTGCCCTTATGAGAGCGCTTATCAATTTGATGATCTTTTGTTAATTTAATCTGCATACTGTTCACCTGATCTAGGTGTTTCGTTAATTGATTAAATTTTGATTTAATATTTTCTTCTATAGCGGGTGTAATTGCTAAATGATGACCACGAATCGTTATTTGCATAATTCTATCCCTCACCTTTTTTAGGTTATCTAAAGAAGAACTAAAGCGATTTAATGTTATCAAAAAGATAAATTGGGACAATTAAACCATTTTAGCTACTCCTCTTGGTGAAAATGAAATTTCATTATTTCGTCATAATGAATCTCTAGAATAGCCATACTTCAAAATTTAGATCAAGACTTTTCTTTCAGACGATGAAGGAATATGTAACGATTCTCGATATTTTGCGACGGTACGTCGCGCCACTTCAATTCCCTCATCTTTTAATAATGTAGCAATTACATTATCTGACAAAGGTTTACATGGATTTTCACTTGCTACAAGTTTTTTAATCATGGCACGAATTGCAGTAGAAGAAGCCTCACCTCCCGCAGTAGTGCCTACATGACTAGAGAAAAAATATTTCAACTCAAAAAGGCCGCGTGGAGTAAGCATATACTTATTTGTTGTTACACGAGAAACTGTAGATTCATGTAATTCTACCTCTTCAGCAACATCTCGGAGAACCAGCGGTTTCATTGCTTCAGCACCTATCTCCAAAAAAGCTTTTTGATGCTCAACAATACAAGATGCTACTTTTAATAGCGTCTTATGTCTCTCATCAATGCTTTTAATAAAGTTTTTTGCCTCAAGCATCTGATTACGTAAATATAAATTGTCTTCACTTTGATCTGCTCTACGAATCATACTAGAGTAAAAACTATTGATTCTTAATTTAGGCAGCACATCTGGATTTAGTTGAACCTGCCAGTGTAAATCTTTTTTAGAAACCACCACATCTGGAATTTGATAGTCTGATTCTTCTTTATCAAAGTCCATACCAGGATAGGGTTTTAATGTTTTTAAAAGATTGATTGCAAACTTCAATTGATCTTTCGTTAGACCTGTCTGCTTGAGTAATTTATTTAGATCATTTGCTATCAAAAGTTCATAATATTGCAATAGGCTTTTTGCTTCGTTTAAATATTCAACGTCTTTAGATAAAAATTCGAGTTGTATCTTTAAACATTCTGCTAAATTACGCGAACCAATTCCTAATGGATCAAGTCTTTGAATATGTTTTAAAACAACTAAAACTTCATCTTCCTCTATCTCTTCTTCAATATCCATTTCATTCAATAATTGCTGTGATGCTAAAATGATTTCCTCTAATTCAGCATCCAAAAATCCTTTATCATCTAATGCATCAACAATACAGTAAGCAATTAATTGATCTATTTTAGAAAAGTGCAGAAGATTAACTTGTTCTAGAATATGTTCTTTTAAAGATAATTGAACTTGGCGATTATCCTCTCGCTCTTCAAACTCTGGAGTAGCCAAAGCCGTCGATTGATGAGTATAAATATCATCCCATTCAGTATCGACTGGTAAATCATCAGGCAAATGGTTTGCATTTAGTTCAGTTGTTAAGTCATCTGAGTCTTTACTTTCTAATGTAGACAAACTTTCTGTTAATGACTCTTCTTCTATTTTTTCAAGTAAAGGATTACTATCTAGTTGAATCTGAATTTCTTGTTCAAGCTCTAAACTAGAGAGTTGTAACAAACGAATCGCCTGCTGCAATTGAGGTGTTAACGATAGAGAATTCGCAACTTTCAACCCAACAGATAATTTCATATATTTTAGATTCCATAAAACAAGCAAAAATCATGCCTATTCAATATTTATAACATATAGTTTCTATTTATCATACATATCAGTTTGAAATTTTCAGAAGAAAAATAGATTTTTTACTAAAAAATCTTGCTACAGAATAACCTTATTTATTGATTAGATATTTTTGTTAATTAATTGCTACTTACGCAGGCTCAATATTTTCATCATTTAATTCCAGGCATAAAAAAACACCCTCAACTGTTAAGTTGAGGGTGTTTAGAATAATGAGCTGGCGATGACTTACTCTCA
>NZ_JAVQNR010000003.1:0-12694 GCF_031799005.1 Acinetobacter sp. V102_4
TACATATTACCCCAGTGAAGGCAGCCCTAAAGCGCCGTATATCCTCTATTTCAAGGTAATGATATGAATATGATAAAGAACAGCACTAACTCAACTAAAAAGATATCACCGTTATATTGGTTGTTAACTGTAGTGATGATGGTTGTACTGATTGCAGGCGGTATTTTATTTAATCAACATCAAAAACGACAAACTGAACTTCAGTTAGCACAATTAGCTTTAGAACAATCTAAGGTACAAAATCAATCTGCCACAACACAAGCAGCATCAGAACCCGCTGAATCAGGTTTCACCGGAATTGAAAGTATGGTGGAAAACCCGGAATCAGAATCTACTCATTCACAAGCTGAGGACGAAGTGGTTGCAGGTGCAATAGCAGCTGTTGATCAGGCAAAAGCACAAGATGCGAATATAGGAAAGCTCAGTTCAGAAGTAGATGCTGAGTATCATGAAGGAAAAACCTTAAGCTCCAATGCTTCTCGCTATGGCTTAAAGCCAATCAAAACTGCGCCTAGTGATTTAAAGTCAACCATCCCGAATATTGATCAAATGCTAGCGTCACACCTCATGAATGTATGGGGCCGTTCAAGTCCGGATCAGGTGAGTAAGCGAGTAGAAGGATGGAGCCAGCAAGGCAATACCATGACCTATCGTGCTGCATGGGATTCTGACCGTTATCAATGTACTTGGTATGTGGTGAGTTGGGATAAGAACAGCAATCAAGTCCTTAACGAAGGATACCAGTCATGTTTTGGTCACTAACTTAAATAGCCTTTTAGTATTTATTGAATGATTACTTTTATTTACATCAGAGAAAAGATTATGAACTTTATTAAATTTATCACTTGTGGAATTTTAAGCCTTTCAATCAGTTCTATAGCTTTTGCTAAAACTGAGCAAATTACACTTAAAGCCAATGTCTATTACGGAGAAGAATCAGTTGTATTTCCAACTACTAAAGGCGAAGTCATTTTAAATAGTTACGCTATACCAGCCAAAGTCGTTCCACAAGTTAAACCTTTTAAGAAAGGTCAATGTTTAGAAATCAAATCGAAACATGGCTTCTTTAAAGACACTGGAGATGGGCAATATATTGAAAGTATCAAACCTTGTACCAAGAAAGGTTTAGCGACTCCAAAAGTCACTCGTTAATCAGACATTCATCTAAAACGACATAAAGCTCAATCAAACCACAAGCATTTGCTTGTGGTTTTTTTATGCCTTTTATTTAGGAGGATAACTAAATGCATCAATGTCCTTACTGCCATTCGCGACATCTGAAATTACTACGACAGTCGGAGCAAACCCACCAAAGTGTATTTGCAAAACTTTCATCTTTCTCACCGATGTCTCTCGCAGCAGCCTGTATGCAATTGTCAAAGCGCAGTCCTATTCACCCACTAGTCGGTGGCTTTGTTGGTTTAGTTGTAGGGGGCATGTTTCTGCTCTACGTCCAGCATCAAGACAACACGGTGATGTTGCATTACCAGTGTGAGCAATGTCTGGAACACTTTGAAATCAAACAGTCGAGTTTTTAGTAACTCTTATTTTTACAAAATTCAAATTATTAAAATTAATTAAAGGAAATCAATCATGGCACATCAAGTTGAATCAATGGCATTCGTTGGTCAAACCCCTTGGCATGGTTTAGGGAATCAACTGATCCGAAACCAACCTATAGAAGTATGGGCACAGCAGGCGGGTATGGACTGGCGAATTGAATCATCCAATGTCAGCTATATGGCAAAGAATGAACGTGGACAAAGCATCATCATGCCGTATGAAGATCAGAGAGTCCTTTATCGGTCAGATACTCATGAACCGCTCTCGGTTGTGAGTCAGCGCTATCAGGAGGTACAACCGATGGAGATATTAAACTTCTATAAAGACCTGACAGAACAATCAGGGTTTGAATTGGAAACAGCAGGAGTACTCAAAGGTGGCCGTAAGTTCTGGGCACTGGCTAGGACAGGACAATCGGCAGCGTTAAAAGGAAAAGATGTTAGCAATGGCTATATTTTATTGGCTACGGCCTGTGATGGCACATTGGCCACCACGGCACAATTCACCAGTGTTCGAGTGGTATGTAATAACACCTTGAGTATTGCGATACGAGGACAAAACAGTGGAGAGGGTGTAGTAAAAGTACCGCACAGTACCAAGTTTGATGCAGAAAAGATCAAGCAGCAGCTGGGTATTTCTATTAAAACCTGGGATGAGCATATGTATGAAATGAAGCAGCTCAGCCAGCGTAAGGTAACTCAGCAGGAAGCTGCGGCTTACTTTGATGCGGTGTTTAATAACACAACTTTGAGTGTCACAGACCAAGAAGAAAGTATTATTCAGTACTATCTTAAAGCAGCATCCATGGACAAAAAATCAAACTCCAAATCTGAACCAAATGGCCGCGCCATGTCGAAGGCTATGGAAATGTTCAATGGGCAGGGGCGGGGAGCTGAGTTAAGTTCAGCGAAAGATACGGCTTATGGTCTGCTTTGTAGTCTTACCGAATATATTGATCATGAGCGGCGTGCGATTTCAACGGATCACCGAATGAATTCAGCATGGTTTGGTGCTGGAGCCAATATCAAACAACGCGGGTTAGAACAGGCATTAAGAATGGTGTCTTGATATAACATCTATTCATTTTACTTTAGGCTTGATGATTTAGCCTAAGTCTATCAATGACATTTCGTCTTAAAATTAAGTATATCTTCCGGCATATCTACAAAGGTGTGCTTTTAAAATTTAGGAGAAACGTAGTTATTAGTGAGACTAGCACTAGCTTTACTAAGCCAGTGCTAGCTTATATTAATGAAAGTTACATTGATTTTTTTCTTTAGTTTACTGCCGATATTGCCTTTATTGGTCTCAATCACTCATAACCATCTCATCATGTTGATAGATAGTTTTTATAGGGCTGGGGCATTGGTTTTTGGTGGTGGGCATGTTCTATTACCGCTTTTACAGGCATCAGTGGTCGGTGAGGGGTGGGTTACCAATGATACTTTTCTAGTGGGTTATGGTGCAGTACAGGCTGTACTTGGTCCCTTATTCACTTTTGCTGCATATCTTGGGGCTGTTGCCCAACCCGCACCCAATGGCTGGTTAGGTGGAGTTATTACCCTAATCGTGATTTTTTTGCCTGCATTTCTGCTTGTGTTTGGTGTAGTACCTTTCTGGCAGAAAATACGTCATTATCCTGCTGTACAACGTGCAATGATGGGAGCTAATGCTGTGGTCGTCGGTATCTTGTTGGCGGCGTTTTATCATCCAGTTTGGACGAGCGCGATACTGAGACCTATTGATTTTGCCTTAGCCGTAACGGCATTTTTGTTATTGACGTTTTGGAAATTACCACCTTGGCTTGTAGTTTTATTGGGTGCATTGGCAGGCATTGTAACGGTACAATTCTAATGAGAAAGCGATAACTTACTAGGATGAATATTCCTATATTCTCAAAGAGCTAGTGATTGTTTAGGCTAAGACTAGTTCTGGTTTGTTTTGTACAGTAATGAAGCGATGGAGAAAACGTACGGGCAAAATAGCTTAAAGAAGTGCTTCTATCATCCTTACGATGGTCCCCACGATCTTTAGAAGAGTTATCGGCTGAAAGCCCATTTAATTATAATTTAATTAGGGAAACAAAGTCATAAAATGGATGTTTTTAACTTATTGAAAACCTGAAACTTATTGAAATTTTGAAAATTAGCTCGACTCTGAAAATATTACGTTACTCATATTTTAAAATCTAGCTAATTTTTGATTTAATCATTATGAAAAGCTGCACTAACTCATTGATAGAATGCTGATAATTAATATATAATAATTCCGCTTTTATCTTAAGTTCCAATCAGCCACAACATCTTTGCTGTTAAATTCGAATGTCAATGCATTACCCGAATGATCAACACTACCTGAAACTTTCTTTGAAGCTTTGCTTAAATCCTCTGCATTGTTTTGCGCAATACCAATTGTATTAAGCACATTATCCGCACCTGGTATATAGCCGGAGATTGACGAACTAAATGATCTAATTCTATCAGATTTTCGATATGTCCATGATGATGAATTGCTACCAGTATACTGCTCATCAGGAACTCCATAAATTGATTGAATTTCTGATTTTGTTGTTTTGTTTTTAATTACATGTGAGTTTATGTAGGCTGCACTGTATTTGTTTTCTCCCAAAGAGGTTCCCAATGAAGAGCAAGATGCCAAGATAATAGAAAAAATAACACATAAGATGATCTTCACCATCATTTATCTCCCAAGTTGATTGTTATCAATATTGATTTGATCTTCTTTGCCTTGGCTTTGAAAGTTTTACTTAAGTTTGTTTAGTGGGTGCTTTGTAATGACATCAATGAGCCTTGCTGATTACCGTGAATTATTTCCAGTTCAGAAAGATAAAAAACGCCGTTCAGCAAAGCAAGGAACCAGACAGCCGAGTGAAGGAGATACGGTTTTAGCAACACACTTAAGAGCCTGCGGAATCGATTTTGAGCAAGAATATGAATTCCATCCAAAACGCAAATGGAGAGCTGATTTTCTGATTATAGGTGCAAAGATTCTGGTTGAGGTCGAAGGCTGTATTTGGATGGCTGGAGGTGGACGCCATACGAAGGGGGAAAGATTATATCGGGGACATGGAAAAATACAACGAAGCAGCAATGATGGGTTTTACAGTTTTATGGTTCAGTACAGAGCAAGTGAAGTTGGGCGTGGCAATTAAACAAGTTGAGCAATTGGTAGGTAAAAAATGGATCAAAGTTGTTGTGATGTTCTATGTTGAATTTAAGTCAGAAGAGACTATCGCTAAGAAGCTTAGCATATCTGAATTCGCTGTAGCGCGTGATAAGATGCTAGGAATGGTTCGCCTCGCTACTAAATATCAATTTAAAAGTCGCTTATAGGAGCTTGAAAGTCAGGGTGTACTTTGATGTTATAGTGACCTTAGTGTGTGGCTCACTGACTTATTCAAAGCTCATCAAATGATGGGCTTTTTTATGGGCATTTGAAATTGGATTTTTAATGAATAGGGGGATTAGAATGGCAAAAAAGAAATCTAGTGGGAACGGTTATGAGAAAAATTATATTAATCTGCTTGATTGCTTTTGGAACTGCTGGGTGTACATCCAATGAACTTCAAGAAACTCAGTCAGATATAGAGCCTATTAAAAGTACTTATTGTCTTCCCATTGAGGCAGAAAAACTTTTAGGTCAACTTGTTCTAAGTGAAGACGATTTAAAAAGAAGAACTAATGCTGGAGTTATTCTAATCTCTTATAGAGGTGAACCTGTTAGTTCAGATTTGCGATATGATAGGTTGAGCATTGTGATAAATAGCGAATCAAAGATCATTTATGCAGCTTGTGTTTAAGGTTGGAACTATATCTAGAAGAGATCTTGGGTATTGCAATTTAATATTATTTTTATCACAAATTATTAAAATACAGGGAATTACTAGAGAAACTGGGAAATGTTAAGAATACATCTCCTTATAAAGACTTGGCGATTTTACTGAATCAACTTGGTTATGACAAGCGAGAAATGGCTAGATTAAGAATACGTTTCTTTAATACCATAACTAAAAGTATGATTTTATTGCATAGGCCGCACTCCGAGAATGAAATTAAGGGTGGTGCTTTAAAGGCCGTCAAGCAAGCACTGAAACAGGAGGGTTTGTTATGAGTTATTTAAAATACAAAGGTTATCTTGGGACGATTGAGCCAGATATTGAAACAGGTGAATTATTCGGCAAGTTAGCTTTTATTCGTGATTTGGTTACATATGAAGCGGAAACATTAAAAGAACTTGAAAGGGAGTTTCAATTTTCTGTGGATGGGTATTTAGCATCATGTGCGGAATTGGGTAAGTCTCCTGAACAACCACTTAAAGGAACGTTCAATGTGTGTATCCCTCCTGAATTGCACCGTAAAGCTGTGATGGCTGCAGGTGATAGTAGCTTGAATGCATTTGTTAGTGAAGCAATCAGTGAAAAGTTGGTGCGATTATACGATTAGATGCTTGACTGTACAGCACGCTTTGTCTACATCTTTGATACGGTGAGGAAGTTATAAGTGTTGCACCTATTTGATTTTTAAGCTCGCCAAAAAGTGGGCTTTTTTGTTGCAATGAAAAATGTTTTCCAGCTAGGAAACTTTAAGTGAAATAAGTTACGTGTTTTGCGATTACATGTGTAATTTGTGATGAAGTTTGCATTTATTGAATGGTTTTTTAGGCATTTCTCGCTTATGATGTGAATGGATACTTATTTTATTCACATGAGTTTATGCCCGTAGCCATCCGTAGATGCGGGCTTTTTTAATTATTGTATTTAAAATACTACAGATAACAAGAACCCTCAATGATCAGCGCAAATGTCATAAGGGGAAGTCTACTCAATGAGTAGGCTTTTTTATTCTGGATATAAAAATAAAAGAACTCGGCACTTTGGGGATGCCGAGTTCCGGTTGAGCTGAACTGGATAAACACTTTTGAGGAGAGAATGATGCTGATCAGTCACGTATCAGAACATTTGCCAGTTCAAGAACAAATTATCAAGATATAATTTATTGCACAAGATAGCAACTTATGCAAAATACGTGTAATACGTCACAAAATTTTGCACATATTAACTTACATCTTATAATTATTGGATGGGTGCAGTATTGAAAATCATTTTAGGTGTTCGTTGTGTATAGTCTTTTATTAAAGTATTAATTACTTTACAAGAGAGGTTGAAGGCTATGATATATCCTTTGGGAAGGAAGCTAGAAATTTTATGAATAAACTCAAGAGCCATTAAGTAGACTGGTCTGATACTATCTGGATGAAGGGCTAAGGAGTGGGATTATGATTTTAAGTTTTTTAAAGGAAGATTATCTTAAGCAAGGGACGAAGCCATCTCAACTTTTAATCAGCTATGATATTTATTATGAAATTTTAAAGGGAGATGGAGCTATACAAAGTTGTTATAAGTTAGATAAGGATGGAAAACTAGGGATCGATATTTGTGGGTGTCAAGTTTATGTGGTGGATTACCTTGATTCACCCTTTAAGTGGTTAGTTTAAACCATTCAATCTTTGCTGATCCATCCTTAGTAACTTTAATTCAGCAAAACCCCGCTAAATATCGATTATTGGCGGTTTTTTTTCTTTTATATCATTTCATTGTAAATAAATATGAGGATCCCATTATTGTGAATGGGTGACGGAGTTGGTTATGAGTAAATTAATGAGTGCAAAAGAACGTGCGGATGCGTTGGAAGGATATATTGGTGAAGACCTAGATAATAGTATTGATACACTTTATGATTTTGTCCATGTACAGCGCATTAAAAAGGTTGTTGTATAAATTCAGGAAGACAAGCTTCCTGAATTTGAAAAGCACTTATTTAAATTTTTCAAGAAGCATGGTTATAAGGCTATGATCGATTCTTAGCATTCTTGATCTCTTGTAGTACTTTGGGATCTATTTTCATAGCTTTCTTTTGGGCTTTAAAAGTAACTTCAATTTCTTTTAATGCTTGAATATAGGTTGAAATTAAGAATGATGCATCAATTACAGAATCCTTACTTTCATTAGCAATTTTAATTTTAGTTAACTCTAAAGCTAGAATTTCTTTAGTTTCAGTTTTCATGTTTTCTCCAATATTTATAGATAACTAAGATCAATGTTGGCACAAAGTCTTAATTTCATAATATCAGGGAAAGTATGCTTGGGCTTGAATATGAATGAGCTTGGTTTTTCTTTTTCAGTTAGACCAATACCGCCTGATTGGATTTTTGAATTAGATCCCCCCAATTTTGCATCAGTACCTGAAATGTGGGATTGGATAAGATGGGTATTTTTAGATCCAAAATGTCAAATGTTTAACCCCGACCATATACATTTGCGGTCATTTCGTTATCTGAATATTGTCGTGACTAGATCTGGCTTTAGTAAACAAGGTCATCAGGTCATTGGCACCACTGAAAAAATCATGATCAATGCAGGTGGCTGGGAAAAAGAGCGGCAAGAGGAACAATACATTCAATGGTTCAGATGCTCATGTTGTTGAGTATTTGACAGATCAATGGAGCGTAAAGCTTGATGATTTAGCCAAAAAATGGCAACACAGCGTCGTGCTGCCCGTATTGCATCAGATCAAGCATAAGCTCATGCCGGAATATGAGAGTGCTAGACGGCAAGAGCTTGGCATTAAGAAGGCTATTTGGCTGCATTCTCATGCTGGGGAAAACCAAGACCCTCACACGTTGCTGCACATGGAAAAACCTTTGATGTGGTTAAGGGCATGTATTTGCATGGCCAGTGGGTTAAACCTGGGCAATTGATACTGTTGCCGGCGGTAGAGAGCATGTTCTCGTTGCATGAGCCGACCTTAGGCCCAAAGCCAGTTAAGAGGCAATGACCACCAGCACATGCCGCCCAGTACCAGTTGTACATCTTTGGCGCGTACGCGTGCGGCCGTACGTGTACGCGCCCATTCCCATCCAGACATGAGTCCGATCTTGCAGTCTAGGGTTTGGCATGTGACAACACCATCGTCATCACCTCCAACATAAAAATTTTGTTCCCACGGTTGGGATATCCTTGTCATGCAGGTGTACCAAACCATTGGGTTCTGCCAAGAGATAAGTACCGTAGGTGTGATTGCCTCTTATAGATAGAAAGCCACCTGCAATGATGACCTCCAACTCTCTTGCCAAATCTCATCAATTGAAATGGCCTGCCATCGATAGGCGTAGGAGTAGTGCGCAAGATGGGTGAGTAGACATTCGGGGAGGTAAGGCTTCAGGAACGACAATAATTTCTGGCGTGTGCTCACGATAGGCATCGCGAATCAGTGCTTCCACATGGATCAGATTGGCGTCCACATTACCGAGCATTAAGGTGGGCTGTACAACGGCGATCTTTAGTCATAACATACTCTAGAGATTTTTGGGGGGGTAGGCGTAACATTGAAGGGGTTTTTCCTGTAATGCGTTTAAACGTGCGCGCAAAGTTTGCTGAACTACTGAACCCAAGAATTTGTGCGATCTCTGCGATCGGTTTTTGTGAGTGTTTAATTAGCTCTTTGGCGTAGGCAATGCTGACCTCATCTAGCAACTGTCTGAACGTTGTCCCTTCCTCTGCCAGTATACGATACGATATTTTTTCAGCTTGCCTGCGATGAATTCCGTATTGATGATCCGCTGCTCATCCAGTGACAGGCACAGTAATTGTCTGATTTGCTGACTCATTGGTTTATTGTGATTTTTCTGAAGCCTTGTGTAGAGCTCTGCTTCTAGCAGGCGCTGCAAAGTAGGACTTTGAATAAGAGGGGTACTTCACATTAGCACCTTTGTGATGACGATGCTATTTTTAGCAGCCTCATCTTGAACGCGTACTTGGAAAAATTCTTCATATAACTTTTTTCATAGGTTAATGTATGGGCAAATTTGACACAGACATCGTCCATAGGTGTAAGCATGAACAGCATGATGCTATGTAGAGCACCCATTACTAATTCTGTGAAAAAGTATTCTGATCACCAAAGTCCGTGACCTTTTTAAATTTACATAGACCTAATTACCTAACCCAGCATACCATGCGCGGGAACGCATCAAGTATTTGGAATATTGCCGGACGATCAGGCCTGCAGTACTGTTGAGTCAAGGTATATAAGCTTCTAGGAACTGCTCACCATTGATCGTGCTGCTCTCATTGAGTAGTTCCTCATGACTTACACGACATTGTCGATGGAAACCTAGCAGATCACCTCCATTTGATCGAATCAGCGCATCACATACATCCAGATATTGAATCGGAAACTGTAAGGATTTTAGTGGAACTATCATGGTGTCAATCTAAGCATACGAGTTAAGTCCGCAAAAAAATCGCCTTGGAGTCTGTGGCCATATGAACACGATCACATTACATTAAACAAGCAATTTCATGTCCCTTTGTCGACAAGAAGCTCTTTCTTACCAAGTTTGGTGAAGATTCTCATCAGGGCTTTCTGATTAACATTTGCTTTGCTCAGATCACCTTGGTAATGATCAAACACGCGTTGATCCATGAGCTTGAACCACCAAGCCGGAATAATAGCAGGTAGGATTAGTTTAGCATAATCACTTGGGAGCTGGGGTACATTGTCAAAATGTCGCAATGCCTGAAAGCCGCGAGTTGGGTGGGCATGATGATCTGAGTAACGCTGTATTTGATATAAAAACAGATTGGTCACCATATACTATTCCAGCTGTATTCTGGCATGGTACGTTCATACTGACCATTGGGAAGCTTTTGGTGTAGCAATCCATAATGTTCTACATAATTGATGACTTCAAATAAGGTAACGCTGTAAAGTGCCTGAGTGATTTGGAACGGAATGACATGGCGCCCAAACAAAGCAATCAATCCAGCGTGGAAGGCTACACTCATTGCCGAATCTTGCAGCAGCTCATTGTCCAAAGACCACCAGCCCGCGCTAGGCGTTTTTTTCAATTTGGATGGCTGATTTGATGCTGCTAATGATTGAGCGTGGTAGGAATTGTCAGAAAGGCTCTCCCAACTGAGCAGAGGCGGCATCCTCTGGGGTCGCGACATGCTTATGGTGCCCATAGGGATGCTCTACCAGGAAGTGGGTAGAGGTAAAATATACCTTGATATTCATATCCTGTGATTTCCGCTATGCTTTTCGCATGCAAGGAGGTGAATTTTACAATTCTGACTAGGCAAGTAGTTTCTTTTATTAGATCAAATTTTGATATTCTATTGGTGTCACATACATTCAATTTATGTCATCTTTGTTAATTTCAGTGAAAAAATGCACCACTTTAGCTTAGCTTTTTCGTATTTGATGCATTAGATATAACTCCTATCGTACCGGCATTCTCAGTTGCTGTTTTTTCTTACTTCTTATTTGGAGCATCTTGTTCTCTATGTGGTTATGATAGGAATTGGCTTGGATTTGACTATTCAAGCCCTAAATAGCTTTACGTTTAAGCGCAGAAATTTGATTGATTTTTACCCCAAGGGTTATCCACAGGAATTGTGGATAGTTTCAGAAGTGTGACCGTTGAGAAATCAGGAAAACTTCTAGTTTTGGTTATTTATTGATCTATTTTGTGGTGAAAAGATATCAGAACTACTCAAAAACGAAGCGATTTGGAAGCAAGTCGCTTTTTACAGATGAATGACCATTTTTTAATATGTTAAGATTTTGATTTATGAACTAGATTTGAGGGGAACATTAGTTAAATAGATAAAAGTTATGGTTTTTTATATACTAGTTTCTGTGGTAACTTAATTTTAACTATTGATTCTATAAGTGAAAAGTAAATATATGAGCAATCCTATTAGTTGGTTTGAAATTTATGTTAATAATATTCAAAGGGCTAGAATATTCTATGAGACCGTTTTTAAAATTAAACTTACAGATTTTTATAATCCATTGATCTCAAATGAGATACAAATGAAACATTTTCCCTTTGATATGCATGGATATGGTTCTACTGGAGCATTGGTGCAAAGGAATGATATTCCTGCTGGTGGTAATAGCAGTATTGTTTATTTTTGTAGTGAAAATTGTGAAATTGAAGAAATGCGAATTGAAGAGTCTGGTGGAAAAATTTATCAAACAAAAACTTCAATTGGGGAACATGGATTTACAGTTTTAGCTATAGATACTGAAGGCAATTTATTTGGTATTCATTCTATGAAGTAAAAGTATTAATAATTAAAATAAGATTGATTAAGTTGTAATTTTAGATAAACATAAGCTAAATGCTTGAATTTTTCCTTTTCGTATCAATATCATAAAGTACATCGTTATAGGGCCCAGCATACCGGAACGGCTCTTTCTTCATTTAACAGGAAGCAGTTTTTAATCAAGCATATCCCAGTCTAGGTCGATGCCCCTGATGGACTCGATTACTAGCTGTTACGGTCCAGACGTAGAAATGGATGGGGGATTCACGAGAATCAAGTTGCATCAGTTAAGTATGGTCTGTAGTTGCTGGCAAAATGGAAGATGAACCTTAAAGCCAAGAATAAAGATCCTGAGCTCAAGCCTGCCGTAGATGAGGTTTTATTACTACTTAATACCAAATCTGGAGTGCGTCAGGAAATGATGGCTTTGTTAAATGCCTGTGAAGTGTTGAAGCCATCGGTTGGTGTATTGGTCATGGATGTTGCTATCATCATGGGGGTAACAATGTTAATCAATTATTGACGGGTATCTCCTAATGCAGCAAATACTCTATAGTATGTTATTAACTTTCTTTGCGATACCAGCGTTTGCATATAGTCCAAAGTTGGTACTACCCGGGATTATAGATAACATAGGACAAGCTTATATTGATGAGGAGTCCTAAAAATACTAACTAAAGAGTTAATAAGTATGGTTGTTCATGAGAAATATAATCAACCGATAAGGGATGACTTTGCATCAAGTTACAAGACTATATATTAGACAAGTAATTGTTGAATGTATAAATAAAATTATTGCTGAAGACAAGGTTGGCTATTTTTCAGGGCAAACACCAAACTCTAGCCTCATTACTATATATGAGAGTTTCCTAGTTTTCGTTGTGCCTGATGATACTAAGGCTAGGAGCAATCTTATGCCAAGATTTAGCTCCTGACGATATGCTAATCATATTCAATAGTTACAGTAGCCATTGCACGTACTTTACCGGCAGTTAC